>DZBC01000197.1 GCA_022729835.1 Sulfuricurvum sp.
TTTTTGGTGGCCGAATGAAAACGTCATGGGTGGCCGGATGGGTGCGTTTTTTGCAGATTATCGTAGCTTTGATCAGAGTACTTTAGCTCATCTTTCCACACTAGGGGATCAAACCATAGGTCGGGTTGTGTGATGGCATCAAAATTATTGTAATGGTAGTAAGCCAGCGATCTGGTAAAGCGAATCGGTCGATTTCCAACATCATAAATGATATTTCTAGAGCCCGTAGGAGTGGGCTCATAGCTGAGATCGCCCTGTTTCAGTGTGCGCGTGAATGTAAGTTCGATCTCAACATAATTGCTGTAGGCAGTAGCATTGCTAACGTGAAGTGTGATCGGTACCATCTCCTTAGGACTTTTTGCAATGAGCACTATGTCCTTTGTAAAATCGATTGACGGATAGAGCGGGTGCGTGTTATTGTGTTCTAGGGAAGGCATGTACTCTATCAACCGTTCCCGCGAGCGTATGATTTCGACATAGGGATGATCTGTGTCATCATAACTAAAAGGACCGTTACCAAACTCGAATTGACGGAGACGCTCCCCCTGATCACTCGCTTCATGTTTTTTGCTTGTATCGTTTCCGCATGCCTGAAAAAGAAGGGCTATCAAAACGGTGAGGTAGATGGATTTTTTGAACATGACGGTAGACAACAATGGATTCCTTTTAAACAATTTAACATTGCATTATTTCTTAATAATGCTTAAAAGATTATTTTTGTCGAAAATGAACATTGATTGTAAATATAGTGATAGATACGGTAAATAAATTCGGTAAATTCGGTGACATAAATTCGGTGACATAATACTAATTTATTACATGTAGATTAAAGAAGACACGTCACTGATGTGACTGTGTTCTCTAAGCGGCTATTGCGTAGAAGGGTGGCGCCGACTATTTACTTCGGTGCAGCGGATGCTGATAATCAGCGCGTTCGCAAGCGCTAAAAAGCGTGGCGAGTGAGAGCAGGGTTAGGGCTAAGATCATCAACTTTTTCATGGGTTACTCCAGACCGGTTTTTGTGAGACTCATTTGTGCTTCCATGCGTTCGATCGCGCTATCGGCAGGAAAGAGAACTTCTGAATCGATAGTGATATGTTTTGATTTTATCTTTTTTTCGTAATCGACATGGCTCAAAATATGCTTGATGCAGTTGATGCGTGCCTTTTTCTTGTCGTCCGAGCGGACGATGTACCATGGGGCATGGGCGGTGTGTGAGGCGAGCAGCATGGAGTATTTGGCGATGGTGTATTTGTCCCACAGCTCTTGGGAACGCTCATCGACAGGGGATAGCTTGTACTGTTTGAGGGGGTCTGTTTTACGCTTTTCAAAGCGTTTGGCCTGCTCTTTTTTGGAGACGGAGAAGTAGAATTTAAAAAAGATGATGCCCGAATTGACAATCATCTTCTCAAAGTCGGGGACTTCGTGTAAAAACTCCATGTGCTCTTCAGGGGTGCAAAAACCCATCACCGGCTCGACGCCCGCGCGGTTGTACCATGAGCGGTCAAAAAGCACGATCTCGCCCGCAGCGGGGAGATGCGGCGTGTAGCGCTGAAAATACCACTGTGTGCGCTCGATATCAGAGGGTTTGGAGAGGGCCACCACCCGTGCGCCGCGCGGATTCATGTGCTCGGTGATGCGCTTGATGGTGCCGCCTTTGCCTGCGGCGTCGCGTCCTTCAAAGATGATCATCACCTTGAGGCCCTTATCCTTGACGTGGTTTTGGAGTTTGAGCAGTTCAATCTGGAGGGTGTGTAGATCCTCTTCGTACTCGATGGTCGATTTTTTGACCCAGAGTTGAATTTTTTTGCCCTCTTGATCGTGTTCGCGCCGCTCCTTCTCCTGCTCCTCTTCGCTTTTGCGTCGGTCGGGATGAATGTTCTCTTTGATGGTTTCGTTGGCTTTGAGAATCGATTCTACTTCTTTTCGCTCACTGGACATGGCCTTCCTTGTTTTGATGGATAAAGGTCAATTATAACTCAAGAGTGCCGAAATGTCTCCGGCATGTGCAAAACAACTATGGTTGTTGCAGAGCATAAAGTCGTTTTGTTCATGGTAGTGCACCCGCAGCCACGGATGCTTCTCGTCACGATAAAAGGGCTCGATCTCGGCACCGAAGGGCGCTTTGAGGATATGATCTTCATGGATATAGCGCAGCGCCTGCTCGCACAGATAGGGGTAGTAGAGCGGACGTTTGGCCAGATCGGCGGAGTAGTACTCCAGCGTCTTAAAGGCGAAGGTACGGTACTTCTCATCGACGAGTGAGCCTAGCGAGAGCAGCAGATCGACGATCAGAGCGACGCTAGAGGGGTAAGAGCTGTCGCTGATCTCCGCTTCGGTGGTGAACTCACCACGGCTGAAGTACCATCTCCCCGCATCATAGTAAAACTCCAGCGCCTTGTTGGCCAGCCACTGCGCGCGCACCAAATACGCTTCGTTACATGTAAGCTCATACGCTTCGATCAGCACTACGCCGAGGTAGGCGTAATCCTCTAAAAAGGCTTCGATTTTGGGGGCTTTGCGAGAGAGTGCGGAGTGCATGAGCCGCTCATCTTGGAGCATCAGATCAAGCAGCGCCTCAAGCGAGGAGAGGGCTTGGGAGCGATAGCGCACATCAAGACGCGAAAGTTGCAAAAGCGCCTTGATCATCATCGCATTCCACGAGGTCTGCACTTTGCGGTCGATGAAGGGGTAGGGGCGCGGCGTGCGCCGTTTTTGCAGCTCGACCCTCACCGCCTCAAACCACTCAGGTGCGTTCGCGTCCATAAAGCGGATGATGTTATGAGCTTCAAAATTCCCCTCCGCGCTCGCCCCCAGACGCATCGCCTTTTTGCGCGCCTCATCCAATCCTGCGGCCTCAATCGCTCCTATCACTTCATCATAGCTATAGACAAAATACTTGCCTTCATGCCCTTCGCTGTCGGCGTCGCTTGCGGAGTAAAAGAGGTGATCTTCCATCATAAAAGCTTGCATAAAATCAGCGATTTCACGGCTTACATGTAAGAAGCGCTCCACGCCAAAAAGCCGATACGCCCGAGCATAAAGGGCGCACAAAAGGCCGTTGTCATAGGTCATCTTCTCAAAATGCGGCACGAGCCACTGCGTATCGACGCTGTAGCGGCAAAATCCGCCGTCGATCAGATCGTAGATGCCCCCCGATGCCATCTGCGTCAGGGTGTGCGTCACCATTGAGGCGATCTCATCGTTTGGGTTGAGTCGGTGCAGGCTCATAAGGGCATTTAGGGTCGAGACCTGGGGGAACTTGGGCGCAACCGAGAAACCGCCGTAGGTCGGTTCGAAGTTGTTTTTGGCCTGTTTGACAAAGGTTTTGGCCAAGGCGCTCGTGAGGTGCGCCGCCTGAGACGGACGCTCTTTGGGGCGTAGGTAGCTCTGGATCTCGTCGGCGTTTTTAAACAGCTCCGCATCGCGCTGCGCGATTTTGGGCGCGATGATCTCGATAAGCTGCATAAAGCCGATGAGGTTGTGTTTGGGTAGCGGCGGAATGTAGGTGGCGGCATAGAAGGGTTTGAGATCGGGCGTACAGAAGATCGAAGTAGGCCAGCCCCCCGCGCGGCGGTTGAGTAAGGCGTGAACCTCTTGGTAGTGTTTGTCGATGTCGGGGCGCTCTTCGCGGTCTACCTTGACACAGACGAAGTGCGCGTTGAGGTACGCGGCGATGGCGGCATCTTCAAAGACCTCATGCTCCATCACATGGCACCAGTGGCAACTGCTGTATCCGATGGAGATAAAGATCGCTTTGTGCTCGCGCGCGGCTCTTTGGAAGGCTTCATCGCCCCACGGATACCAATCGACGGGATTGTTGGCGTGCTGTTGCAAGTAAGGGGAGTCTTCGTGAATGAGGCGGTTACTCATAAGCTAAAACCTTTTTGTCTGAAGTGTAGCACGGGAGGGCTTTAGCGGACG
>DZBC01000020.1 GCA_022729835.1 Sulfuricurvum sp.
CATTGTCAGGCAAATCGCAGAGGCCGCTACGGGCAACCAGATGGGCGTTGTGGTGCACGACGGTGCCGTTTGTGGGGTAGCCGATGACCGATTTGACGTTCATGTGCGTGATGGGTTTAGTGGGTTTGAAGCGGCTTTCGGGGGTCTCGCACTCGCAGTCGTTGTCGGGGACGCGGTAGGCGACATCCATAAAAAAGAGTTTTTGATATTCACTTGTGACGGTGATGTTGGAGAGCATCTTGACCCAACTGTCGGAGTAGTGGCCGGGGATGACGAGGCGCAGGGGGTAGCCGTTGAGGTAGGGGAGTTCTTCGCCGTTCATCTCATAGGCGACGATAACGTGATCGTCGAGTTCGTCAAGGCGCATTTCGCGCACGAAGTTGGGTGTTTCATAGTAGGCGGCGGTCTCCATTCCATTAAAACCGATCCACGCCGCATCTTTTTTGACTCCAGCGCGCCCCAAAAGGTCGCGTAGACGAACCCCTTTCCACTTAGCACAGCCCATTGCGCCATGACCCCACTGGATGCCTCCGGCGGTAGGGGTGAAGGCGGAGCGTGAGTTGCCTCCGCACTGCAATACGGCGGTCACTTCCACTTGCTCGAAGTCGAGCTTGAGGCTCTCAAGGGTGATGTGTAGTTCGTGTTCTACTTGGCCGTTGATGTGGATTTTGTAGGTTTTTGGATCGATAAAGGTGGGGATTTCGGGCATGTGCCAGCGTACGAAAAATTCGTCGTTGGGGGTGATGGCGCGGCTAAAGGTCTCGCGCGGCGACTCAAGCAACGGCGGTCGGTCGGAGAAGGTGATCAGGGGACGCTTTTCGGGAAAGGCGATATTTGAGACCTTGCGGTTGTCGATGGGCTGGCGGGTCTCGCCTGCGCTAAGCGTATCGGTGAGGGCGAGCGCCGAAGCGGCGACGAACGATTTTTTGAAAAATTCTCTGCGCTGCATACTGGATTCCTTCTTGGGTATGAGTGTGGATTTTAGCATATTCGGCTTACATGTAAGGCGTTGTTACGCTTACATGTAGCGCCATTCGAGGGACATTAAGGTAGAATGCATAGGGTTACATGTAAGGAATAAAATGAAAACTTTATCACTGATTGTGCTCTTTTTTTGGTGTAGTCTGTTGGCTGATGCCACGGTTAAGATCGGGATTTTGGCCAAACGCGGGGATGTGAAGGCGATAGCACGTTGGACGCCGAGCGCTGAATATTTGAGTGCGCAAATTGAGGGGTATCGGTTTGAGATCGTACCGCTTAGTTTTGAATATCTCTCCAAAGCTGTCAAAAAGCGCGAGATCGATTTTGTGGTGACCAACACCGCTTACTATGTTGAACTTGAAGCACTTTATGGGGTCAGCCGTATCGCCACGCTCAAGACGCTTTCACTTTCGGGAGTGGTGCAAACCCGCTTTGGCGGCGTCATCCTTACCAAAGCCGGAAGCGGTATTGAGCGTATCGAAGGGCTACGCGGCAAGCGATTTGGCGCTGTTGATCGGCAGTCGTTTGGGGGTTGGATTATGGCCCAAAAGGAGCTTAAAGATCACGGTATTGAGACCGATGATTTGGGCTCATTGCGCTTTTTTGGGAGTCATGACGCGGTGATTTTTGCGATTCAAAACGGCGAGATTGACGCAGGAACGGTACGCAGCGATACTTTTGAGCGGATGATTCATGAAGGTTTGATTATTCCGCAAGCCTGTCGGGTGCTTGGGATCAAGCATTATGAAGGTTTTCCCTATGTAGTGAGTACGGAGCTCTATCCTGAGTGGCCTTTTGCCAAACTGGCGCACACGCCGATGAAGCTCTCCGAAGCGGTGGCGGTGGCGCTTCTGGGGATGCAGCCAGACAGTGAGGCCGCTGTGGCTTCGGAGGGTGCGGGATGGACGATACCGCTGGATTATTCTTTGGTGCATACGCTGATGCAAGAGCTGCATCTAGGGCCCTATGCGAGCTTGCGTGAGATCACTTGGCAGAGTGTTTATGAGCGCTACAGGTATTGGATGTTTGTAGGAATTGCGCTCTTCGTACTGGCGCTGGCGGTGGTGCTTTATATTGTCAGGCTTAACCGTGTTTTACATGTTCAAAAGTCTGAGATCGAAGGGTTCAACCATGAGCTAGAGCAAAAAGTCGGCGAACGTACATTGGCGCTCGAGCGCTCCAACACGCACGAGCGCTACCTCAAAGATATCCTCAAAACCATCATCGACGTCAATGAGATCCTCATCACCTCCTACTCAACCCAAAGCGTCATCGAGAATGCGATGAAGGTACTCTCCCATCAGAGTCACTATCGGCACGTCTGGATCGGACTGCTCAAAAACGGTGTGCTTGAGGCGATAGGGCATTTTGACACTCCGCCGAAGTGGTTTGATCAAACGCATTACGTGTTGGGTGAATCGGGTCACAATGTGGCCGTCGAAGGGGCCAAAACCGCGTTGCAAGAGGGGCGTAGCGTGGCCGTGGGGGTGAGTGGACAAGAGGAGGGTGTGCACTGGATGATTGCTCTGCCGCTGCGTATCACAGAATCGAAGGTGGTGACGGGAGTGATGAATGTCTTCTCGACCAATGCAGAGCCGTTTGAGCGTGAAGAGATCGAGATGCTTGAAAAGCTCGCCGCCGATATCGCTTTGACGCTGCACACCATCTCTCAACGCAGTATGCTTGAGACTATGGAGCTAGAAAAGATCTCCAACTATGAAGAGACCATTTTGGCTTTTGTCGATCTCATCGAGCAGCGCGATAGTTATACAGCAGGGCATACGGTGCGCGTGGCGCAGTATTGCCGATTGATCGCTCAAAACATGGGCATTGAAGACGCCTTGATCGAAAAACTCGAAAAGGCAGCGATTTTGCATGATATCGGCAAGGTGGTCACTCCTGATGCCATTTTGCTCAAACCCGGCGCACTCTCACCACTCGAATATGAGCTGATCAAACAGCACGCAGCTGCGGGTTATCGGATGCTCTCACAAATCGACATGTACCACGACCTAGCTGAGATCATCCGCTACCACCACGCCCGCTTTGATGGCAAGGGCTATCCTGCGACCAAACCTTTTGACCCCGAAGCGATTCCGTTGCTTTCGCATATCATGAGTGTTGCCGACGCTTTTGATGCGATGACTTCGAACCGTATTTATAAGCCGAGAAAAACAGTTGATGAAGCGCTCGAAGAGCTGGCTCAAATGCGCGGGACGCAGTTTTTGCCCGATGTAGTGGACGCAGCGCTGCCGGTCCTGCGTCATGTGGTGATCGATGAGACGACGCAAATGCCCAAAGGTGAACTCGAAGAGCGGCGGTTTGCCTACTTTTTCTCCGATGCTCTGACCGATTTATACAATGAAAACTACCTTAAAACAGTCGTTATGGGGCGGCTGGATCGGTCTAATGTGCTCTGGTGTGTGGACCTTAAAAACGTCTCAGCGTTTAACAGAACCCACGGTTGGGAGGCGGGCAATCGGCTTTTGAGCAAGTTCGCTCAAGCTCTGCGTGAACGCTTCGGTGCGGCGATGATCTTTCGCTACCAGGGTGACAAGTTCGTGCTGCTCTTTGACGAAGAGCAACGTTTCCAGCCAGAAGAGATTCAGACCTTTCCCTGCATCGAAAAGAGCGGTATTGCGGCGCAGGTTTATCGCATGAGCGTGGATGATGTGCTCTAGGTGGCGCTTGAGTGTAGATTGGTACTGTTAGAGGATCTGATAAAAGAGGCGCTTTGAACTTTTTTCGTGGGGGAAAAGGAGCTTTTTGAGTTCGTTTTCGACTTTTGAATAGTAGGGGTTCCCATACAGTTTGCCGTTGTAGGCGTTGATCGCGTTGCGGTTGTTGCGGTGCTTTTTATAGCAGTCGGAGAGAATTTCGGCAGCGACTTTGAGGTTGGTTGCGGGCAAAAGTAGCTGATGCAACGCGATTCCCTCTTTTTGAAGCCGCTCTTTGTGGATGTTGTTGACCTGCATCAACCCGATGTCGAAGCTGGGGTAGCGGTGATAATCGAGAAAGGTGATCACTTCGAGCGCTTCAGAAAGGCTACGGCTTTCGATTGAGATGACTTTGGTTTGTGTATTGTGAGGGATGCGTTTGATACGGAGCATTTTGAGCAAGCGTTGTTTCTGAAGCGATGTCATTTTTTTGTAATTTGCCGAAATGGACAGTGGACGATGGTTGCTTTCGACTGTTGCAATTGCATAGAGTAGACGCGGATCAATCCCGAAGGTTGCACCTGCCATGCTCCAGATAGTGCCGGTGCTGGCCTGTACATGGATCAGTGAAAAAACAAAAAAGATAAGAAGATTTTTAATCATAACGACTCCCACGCGCTCTAGCATCCCAAAACCGCTGACACATCCCCGAATCTTGTGCACTTTTGGTATTCGAATTATAACATGCAGTCAAAGATTATGAGGCCACTGTTGCACTTTGTTGCTTGCAACACTAATGGTTTGTTAGTGGCAATCCCTCAGCGTCTTGGTCGGGTCGGTGAGGTAGCCATAGCCACTGTAGAGCGTCATGCCGCCATAGGCTACCACAGCGAGGGCTGCGAGTTTGATCATTAGGGCGCGTACATTGCCTTGGCGAAACATTCCTACAAAAAAGCCCAGACTAAAGAGTGCGGGGATGGTTGAGAGACCAAAGATAAACATTACCAGCGCCCCCCAAAGCGGGCTTGCGGTCGAAGCGGCGGCGATGGCGAAAAAGTAGACAAAGCCGCAGGGCAGTAGGCCGTTGAGTAGTCCCAGCAGATAAAAGCTAAGCTGACTGCGGCTGCGCAGAGCGGCTTTGAAGGTGCTTTGATACCATGCGTTGGCCGATAGCGAGTGCTCGATAAGGGTGAGAAATTTGATTTTGCCCAGAAGCGAAAGCCCTGAGAGGATCATGGCGACTCCGGCGACGAGCAGCAAAGTGCCGTTGGCGGTGTTGCTAAAGGTCGCTACGCCGCCTAGAAAGCCAAACATTGCGCCCAGCAGCGTGTAGGTGGTGACGCGCCCGAGTGAATAGAGTAGATGGCTTTGTGCTTGCATGAGCCGACTCCAGCTCCCGTCGATTTTGGCGGTGGAGTAGGCCATGACGATGCCGCCGCACATGCCGATGCAGTGACCAAATGAGCCCAAAAAGGCGATGGCGATGATGGATAAAAGATTAACGCTCTCCAAGCAGTTCTCTCCTGGTGTAGGGGTTGGCGAGGTGCTCATTGCGCAGCATGAGCAGCCTCAGGGTCTCAAAGCCGATCATCCCCTCCGCTTTGTGCGCATAGGCTCCAAAGCCGTAGTGCATGGGGGTGTCGTCGGTGCGGGTGTAGAAGGCGGCGTGGGCGTCGATCCATGTTTGGGTGTCTTTGGCGTAGACCCACAGCACCAGCTCCTCTTTGAACCCTTTATCGCTCATCCAGAGCGCCAAGCAGCCCACATCGTCAAAAAACCATGTCTTACCATCGGGTGCAACGGCCTGCGCGGCGTCTTCGAGGTGCTGGATCGGCATACCACACTGGGTGTCTTGATAGCGCCCAAACTCGATGGGCAGGGGCTTTTTCTCGGTATTGCCCACGTAGACGGTGAGCGGTTGCTGCTGCGCGGCGCGGCTTAAAAAGAGCGCGGCAATGGCACCAAGCATCAGAACAATCAACAAAAAAGGCAAAAATCGCTTCACAACCAGACTCCGTTTGAAAAGTAGTACCGTAGCACATAAGCGCTGCAAATCAGCACAAATAGGGTGTTACAAAGGGCGCTGAGGCGGTAAAGCTTTTGCGTCGCGCTACCATGTAAGGATGCAAAGAGCGCCGAGGCGATACCAAAGAAG
This sequence comes from Sulfuricurvum sp., assembly GCA_022729835.1. Lineage (GTDB taxonomy): Bacteria > Campylobacterota > Campylobacteria > Campylobacterales > Sulfurimonadaceae > JAFGUB01. The sequence continues at coordinate 5,794 of DZBC01000020.1, forward strand.
CCCCCAAGCAACAGCGTCGCCCAGAGGGCGTAGCCGACATAGCCATATTCGCGCTGCAACATACAAAAGGGGCATTGGTGGGTCGGCAGCTCGTAGATATACAGACCAAAAAAGTAGACCACCGCGTAGTAGCCGATGTAGATAAACGCCGCGTTGGCAAGGAGTGAGACCGAAGCGACGCCATAGAGCGCGGCAACCAGACAGAGCGCATAAAGCAGGTAAAAAAGGATCAGCAGCTCCTCTTTGGAGAGGCCAAAAGGGATGGGCGACCCCAGCGAGCTTGCGCCGTAGATACTGGAGCAGCACGACACGGGCGTCGTGGTGGCGATGTGGGAGAGATAGAGCCAATCGAGCATACTCTCCAGCGCGATGAGGGCAAAAAGGGCGAGAAAGAGCAGGTATTTGAACTTGGTGTAGGGGTAGTCGCTCGCTTCAAGATCGTGGCGGTTGAGGATGATCCATAGCCCCACGCCAAAGAGGATCAGCACTTTGAGCCCCAGCAAAAAAGCGCCGTACTCATTCGCACCCAGCACGCCCGCCGCACACATGGCACCCGGAACCATCAGCGAGAGGCTGTCGATCATGTAGGCAAAATAGGGCAACAGCGCGATCTTGAATGCGAGGGTAAAAAAGATGATGAGCTGCGCCAGATAAGAGCGCTTCTCCAGCGCGTACTGGCGCGCAGAGGTGTCGGTAAACGCCCAGCGGCGCAAAATCGGCACCACGTGATAGAGCGCAAGCAGCAGTAAAAGCAGCAGCAGGGCTTCGACGAGCAAAAAGACGATGACGGCGCTTGAGAGAAAGATCACGGCTCGATACGCCCCGAGACAATCGCTACCACGCGCACCCCCTCTAGGGTCTCGAAGATCGGGTCGTGGGTGGCGACGATGATGGTTTTGCCCAGCAAGCGCAGCTCTTGGAGGTTGTCGCAAAAGGCGCGGGCGTTTTGGGCGTCTAGGTTGGCGGTGGGTTCGTCGCACAGCAGCACGGCAGGGTCGTTGGCCAGCGCTCTGGCGATGGCGCAGCGCTGTTTTTCGCCGCCGCTGAGCAGCGCGGTGCGGACGGTGCGCTTGTGCGCGATGTGGGCACGTTGCAAGGCTGTATCGATGCGCCTTGCGGCCTCACCTTGTGTCAGCGGTGCATGAATGAGCGGCAGCGCGACGTTGTCTTCGACGCTCAGCTCTTCAAAGAGGTTGAACGACTGAAAGATGAAGCCCAGCGTATCGCGGCGGTAGTGCGAAGCGTGCAGGTCGCTTAGCTTGGCCACGCTTTTGCCCCCGACGATCACCGCGCCGCTGCTGGGTTTGGTAAGTGCGCCGATGATGCTCAGCAGCGTCGATTTGCCGCTGCCGCTGATCCCTTTGAGGATCACCATCTCGCCTTGGCGTACATGTAAAGAGATGTCATGGAGCGCTTCAAACGCTTCGGGGGTGCCTTCGTTGAAGGTTTTGTAGACATTTTCCAGTCTGATCATCGCATCGCCTCCAGCGGTTCGGTGATGGCCGCGCGCCACACGGGCACGAGCACCGAAGCCATAAAGGGGGTGAAGTAGAGCAGCGCGACGGTGATAAGGGTGGAAGGCTCAAGATAGGGGCGTAGCCACAGATGCACCGGCAGGTTTTCAAAGCCCATAAAGACCTCGCGCAGCAGCGGCGCTTGGAGGATGAAGACGTACATGTAAGCCAGCACAAAGCCCAGCGCAAAGGCGCTAAGGGCTACGAGTGTGTTTTCGAGCAGTTTGAGCGAGAGCACCTCTTTGATGCTCCAGCCTACGGCGCGTAAAATGGCGATTTCGCGCCGCTCGCTGCCGTGAAGCCCCTGATAGCGGGCATAAAGAATCATCATAAAGCCAAGCAAGACGGTGGTAAAAAGCGAGAGAAAGAGGGCACTTTTGTAGTTGTATAGCCGCTCATAAAGCTTCTCGATCTCGCTTTTGGCGATGATGCGGGTGTCGAAGTGCGCCATGATAAGCTTGTCGCGCACCGTGTCGCGCTCCAGCGGATTGGGGACGAAGAGGGCGATATCGGTGGCGTGCGCTTCATCAATACCCAAAATTTCCCGCACGCGCTCGGTGCCAAGAAGCACCGCGTCGTTGCCCAGCGCTGCGGCTTCGCGCGGCAAAACGCCTAAAATGCTCACCTCGATCTTGGCGCGGTCGGGTGCGCGAAAGACGTAGTAGTCAAAAAAGTGGTGATGATCGAGCACCGCTTTGACCCCCTCGCCGATGATCATTCCGTCCTCGGCGATAAAGCGTTTGATATCCAGACCCGCTACCAAGGTCTCTAACAGTTTGGAGCTTTGCGCCTCAAAAGGATCGATGCCGATCAGCGTGAAGTGGGTCTCGTTTGGTTCGTAAAAGTAGCGTCCAAAGAGCCTTGGCGCGACCCGCTCCACGCCGTGAATGCGCGCAAACTCCTCCATCCACGCCAGCGGCGTATCGACGCTGCGCCCGCCGCGCACCTTTTGGACGATGAAGTCGGGTTGCTGCTCAAGGGCGCTGCCAAGGCTATGGCGCAGGCTTTGGGCGGTGAGCATAAAAGAGAGGAGCACAAAGACGATGAGGCTAGAGAGCGCAAAGATGCCCAGATGCTTGCGCTTGTGGCGATAAAGCAACAAAAAAAGCAGGTCGATGAGGCGTTTAGCGGGCATAAAGAGCGTCCATGGTGTCTAGCGGCGGCAGACCGATAAAAAGTCGGTCGCGCTCGTCATGCTCGAAGCGGTTGCGCTCGATGGCGAAGTTCACCCCATAAGCGCCGTAGCAGACTCCGCCAAGCGCACAGAGCGTGCGCGGCGCGTCGTTTGCGGCGGCGCTGTAGGCATGAACGAAGGCGGCCATGACGCTAAGCAGTAAAGAGCCTAGCAACAGTAACGCGGCTCGGGTGATCATCTAGCGGCCAAGCTCTGCGATCAGTTTTGGGCTAAGCCCGTCAAAGCGCACGATGGCGGTGCCGAAGTGGTCTTTCATAAAGGCTTTGGCGCGTGCTTCGCTCTCAAACGCGACCGGCTCTTTGCCCATCGGGCCATAGACGTTCGAGCCGATCACGTACCATGCGCTTTTGGCGTCGATGGCTTTGATGTCGTAATACTCGGTTACATGTACGCTTTTCATCTGTGCTTGGGTGAGTTCGTGGTGGTAGGTTTTGGGGTCGAAATAGAACTTCATCATGTCTTTGACTCCGTCGAAGTAGTGCGTTTTGCCCTCATCGGTGGTGATGGCGGCGGCCCATTTGGGGTATTTGGCCACAAACATGCCGCAGACGGGGCATTTGGCCTCTTGGGGCACATCGAGCGCCTTGTGCGCGACTTTGGGCGCGGCGAGATAGATGGCGATGGCTTGCGTTTTTTGATCGTCGATCATGCCGCAGAGCTTGTGCTGGGTGATGTAGCTTTTGGCGTTTGCGATGGAGTGAAACTCGGGCAAGACGGCTTTGGCGTCGCAGAGCGCGGCGTACATTTTGGCCCCTTTTTGGGTCATCATCTTGCGCTTGAAGTCGATCTCTGCGGTGTCGGTCGCGAAGTCGGCGTGGACGGCTTTGAGTGCGTCTTCAAAGCGGCCAAGCGTGCCGCCGTGCTCTTTGATGAAGGCTTCGGCGTCCGCTTTTTGGGCAAACGCGTATTTGCTGTTCATGGTCATGGTGCCCAGCATCTCACTGCCGATCACATAAAAAGCGTCGGTGACATTAATGAACTTCAGCGATGTCACATCGACCACCTTGGCTTTTGTGAGGTCATGGTAAGGGTTGGCTTCGACGAGGCAGTGGATGGAGCAGTACTGATGGGTGTGTCCGTCATGCTCAAGTGCGTGCGAAGTTTTGTAAAACTTGCCTAGATGCATCCCGCAGCTTGGGCAGTAGAGCTTGCTCTCGCCTTGTTGCAGGAGCTGGGCTTTTTCGAGCGGGACGGTCTGAAACATCTCTGCCTGCGCACTAAACAACGCAAGCAAAGTCAAAAGGAGAAAGCGGATCATGGAGTAATCCTTAAGGAGTGAATGAATTGTGATTGTAGCGGCTGAAGTGTTACGGGAGTGTTAAGCACAAGGGTCGTGGCGGCGTTCTCTACAATTCGCAGGACCTTACCCGAGTATTTGCCGTGCGCTTGAAGCGCTTTTTATTGCGAATGAATGCGAAACCGTGTAAGCTTCAGGGCTTACATGCGCATGATCAGGAAGTTTTTTGGCACCTGAATGACGGGGGGGGGTGTGATGGATATTGCAAAAAGAATTCAAAACGGTGAAGATAGCTACACGCAGTTTAAGCGCGACATCACTAACGCTGATAAGCTGGCGCAGGAGCTTGTTGCATTTTCCAACGCACGAGGGGGTGTGATCATCATCGGTGTAGAAGACGACGGGCGTGTTGTAGGTCTTGAAGCTGAAGATGTCAGACGGCTCAATCAACTCATCGGCAGTGTCACCCATACCCATGTCGTGCCGCCGATCTATCCACTGGTCAAAGTCGAATCCATCGAAAACCAAAAAGTGCTGATAGTGGAGGTAAGCGAAGGGGTCAATAAACCTTACGCCACCAACGGAGGCGTTTATCTTACAAAGGCGGGAAGCGATAAACGCAAGATTTCACCACAGGAGCTAAAACGGCTTTTTGCCGAATCGGGAAATCTGTATCCTGATGAAGAGTTACTTTTTGACAGCACCATTGCCGATGTCGATATGTTCCGCGTCAAAAAGTTTTTGAAAAATGACAACAAAGAGATACTTGATAAACTCAACAGTGGCGAACTTGAACTTCAGAACGTTTTGGGTAATCTTGAAATCTTCAAAGAGGGGCATTTGACGCTTGCGGGTAATCTGCTTTTTGGGGAACACCCGCAAAAGTTTTGCCCATCGTTTTATATTGATTGCTGCTATTTCGACGGCTATGATATTTCGGTGACAAAGTTCATCTCCAAGCAGACCATGAAAGGCACGTTTGAAGAGATGTATGACGATAGTGTGCGGTTTGTCATGAGTCAGTTGCGCCACTATCAGGTTGAAAACGATTTCAACTCGCAGCCAAAACAGGAGATATCCCAAGAGGTCATCAGTGAGCTGATCATCAACGCACTGGTCCATCGAGACTACTATATTCAAGCATCTATTAAGATATTTATGTTTCATGATCGAGTAGAGATCATAAGCCCGGGTAAATTAGTCAACTCTTTGGATGTTGAGAAGATCAAAAATGGTATTGCCATCCATCGCAACCCTATTCTCAGCTCTCTAAGCAAAAATATTCTTCCTTACAGTGGCTATGGTAGCGGTATCAAGCGGGTCTTGAGGATCGATCCTACCGTAGAGCTCATTAACGATACATGGCTAGAACAGTTCAAATGCATCATTCATAGGAGCGTGAAGCCATTATACAATACACCATACCCTTGATGATTTCTCTATAAATAGTATCAGCAGTACATGTTAAACGCGCTGTTGCTGATCACCAGTGCGGGGCGTCGGCCCATTTGCTCATGTCCCGCCTGTGGGTCAAAGGTGAGGATGATCAGATCACCTTTTTGGGGCAGATACCGACTCACCAGACTTCCTTGCCCATAGGCTCACCCCACGCTTCTTGCGCTTGATAGGTTGGGGGTATTTTTTGGATCAGATCGTCAAGACTCTTTTTGATGCGTGTTTTTTTAAGAGGGGTGATAATGAGTTTGTGCGCCTCAATATCAATCTCCACTTTATCACCTACATGTAACTCAAGCGACTTCATCACCTCTGTGGGCAGACGTAGCGCCTGTGAATTACCCCATTTTGAAATGGTTGCGGTCATGGTGACTCCTTGGATTGTATATCCGCAGTATATCTTAACGGGGCTTGAAGGGGGTATAAAACATTGTGCTCACAAAATCTGGCACAAACACGCTTTAATCACTTCGTACTCCTCTGTACTGACCGATGCGATCTTCTCTTTGAGCCTGCTTTTGGAGAGCGAGCGGATCTCATCGACGCAGAGCCATGAGTCTTGGCGCAGAGCTTCGCGCGCCGTGATGGCAATGCTATAAGGCATGGCGTCTTGGAGCGGGTGGGTCGAGAGGGGCATGACGATCACGGTGGGTAGATACTCGTTGTGGAGTGCGTCGCTGAGTAAGAGTGCAGGGCGTATTTTGCCCATCTCACCACCGGAGGCCGGATTGAAATCGACAAGATAGATATCGCCCCTAGTCAATGCCGTCTCCTACCGCGCCATCGCCGATCGCATCTTCGTTTCGGGCTTTGGCGACTCTTTGGAGAAGTTCTGTTCTCTTTTGAAGTTCGATCGCTTCGATAGCATCAAAGACGTTCTTGGCGTAGGTTTCGGGGATAAAGTAGCCGATCGGCTTGTTCATACGCGCATCCATGACATGTAAAATCTCGTTGTTCTGCATGGCGGAGGTTTTGGATCGCAGCTCTGTGACGCTCACTTCTATCATAACGTCTCCTTGTGTGATGATATGGATGGATTATAGCGTAGGACGAGAAAGCTTTAGCGCATTTTTGATAAGATTAAACCAAAAGTTCACCAAAAGGCGTGATGTAAACCTACTGTGAGCACCGCCGTGTGCTTGAAGCGCTTTTTATTGCGAATTAATACGAAATCGTGTAAGCTCTTACATGAGCTTACATGTAAAAATTTTCGCAAAATCTATACACATCATGGAGGACATGTATAGGAAAATGGCTTTTTCTATACAGATTAACCTTAAAGAGGTACGCCAATGCCGACATTGAAGCCGCTCGCCGCGCTTGACTCGTCTCGTTTTGAAACAGTCCCGATACTCAAAAAGCTCGCGCGTACCGGTCGTGCACTGGCTGAACTCAAAGGCATAGCCGCAACCATTCCCAACCAATCGATTCTGATCAACACGCTAGGTTTGCAAGAGGCCAAAGATAGCTCTGAGATCGAAAACATCATCACGACGCATGATGATTTATATAAAGATGATCTTTTTGGTGATGACCTACCAAACGCCGCCGCCAAAGAGGTGCTGCGCTATCGTCAAGCACTCAAAGTGGGCTACGAAGCGGTACAAAGCAGCGGATTGTTGACCAATAGCCATATTTTGGCGATTCAAGCAGAGCTTGAACACAACCGCGCCGGGTTTCGCAAACTACCCGGAACGACACTGAAAAACCGCTTTGGCGAAGTGATCTACACGCCCCCGCAAGATGCGCAAAGTGTTTTGACACACATGCAAGAGCTGGAGCGTTTTATCAACGACGACACACTTTTTGAAGCCGATCCGCTGATCAAAATGGCGCTCATTCACCATCAGTTTGAGAGCATTCACCCCTTTTATGACGGCAACGGTCGCACGGGGCGCATCATCAACGTGCTCTATCTACTCAAGGAGGGTTTGCTCGATATTCCAGTGATGTACCTGAGCCGCTACATTGTGCAGAATAAAACCGACTACTATCGGCTGCTGCAAAATGTGCGTGACAGGGACGCATGGGAGGAGTGGGTGCTTTATATGCTCGAAGCCGTGGAGATCACTGCCTATCAAACCACTAAAACCATCCACCGCATTAAAGCCACGCTGCTGGATATCAAGCACCGCATCCGTGAACAGCACCGTTTTTACAGTCAAGACCTCATCAACAACCTTTTTGCCCATCCCTATACCAAGATCGAATTTCTAGAACGCGACCTGAACGTTTCGCGCCTGACTGCTACCAAATATCTTGATGTACTCTGCGAGAGCGGCTTTTTGAACAAGCAAAAGGTTGGTCGTAGCAATTTCTACATCAACACGGCGCTCTACGCCATCCTTTCCCATCCCACAGACGAGAACCTAGAATGAACACTGAAACCTACACCCACATGGCACCCCCACAGACCTTAGCCTTGAATGCAGCGCATTTGAAAAAAACGGAAGCAACCGTAAGGCACGACACAGAGGGCGCTATCGGCGCATTTGAACTCTTTTTTCTGCTGTTGCCCTATCTAGTGCGGCGCGATATGGAGCATCCTGTTGAGTTTTTGAACTCGATCATGGGCGGCGCAGAAGATCTTGAGAGTGCATTTGGTGACTATATCGATTTTTATAATGCAATCGTTTTGGCTTATGAAGATTTTGAAGCGGGTAAATCGCAACACCACCTCAAAAACAACCTACTTAAACTCTTGCCTCAAAAGCTACCCCTAGAGGAGTGTCAAAATCGATGGGCTCCTACGATCATGACTCCGGTCAAGCTCTTTTTAGATGAGTACGGGATCCCATCCGACACCATTGAAGAGATGATGCCGGAGGTGAATCGGCGCTTTGGCGAGGCGACCAAGCTAAGTGAGCGTTTGGCCAATCTTCTCTTTGTGGCGCAGATGTTCTATCTGGATGAGGCGGAGCGCAAGGACTTTGAGAAGAAACTACAGCTTGGACTAGGCGAGGTGATCGTGATTTTGGTGGAGTCGGTTTTGGATCTGATGATCGATTTTATCGCGCTACGCAAGCTTCATGGCGCCGATCACGGACTCAAGGTCGATACTTTTTCCCCGGGTGGCGCGAGCGATGAAGCGTTTGCGCAGGTCGGGCGTAACGACCCATGCCCCTGCGGCAGCGGCAAGAAGTTTAAAAAGTGCTGCATGAACAGGCTCAAAAACCCTATGAGCACCCTCTCTGCGCCCAAAATTTTAGGCAAAAAAGCGCTGACGCGCGAAGAGGTAGAGGAGTTTTATTACTGCTACGACCTGCTCATGACCCATGTGCAAAACGACTACGCCAAGGTCTTTGGCGTGCCTGCACTGGACCATCTCTTTACCAAACAAGAGGACGGAACCTACTGCTTTGACTTCTATATGCAAGAAACCAAAGTAATACAAGAGGTGCGCCGGCATCTGGTGGGCAACCCCTTTTTGATCGATACACTACTAGAATCGCTATGGATTACAGAGCAGGAGCGCGACGTCATTACACAGTGGAAGGGGTTTATCTTTGCTCCCATGCTGATCATGCAGACGACCGCTGGGGGACAAGCGATTGCATGGAAACCTGATATAAAGACTCTTTATTATGTCTATGGCCTCTATGATCCGCTCTATAAGATTGTCCCCTCGCTACCGTATTATTGTGAACTACTACTGCTGCCGTTTAAAGGGCGGATTGTCTATGACGGGCTACTTGCTGGATCACAGATAGAGTTTGGCGACACGATGTTGCGTGGTTTTGTGGAGGAGTATAGCGCTCTGCTGCAATCAAGCGATGTGGTGATGTCGCTAAGGTGATGCACACCCATTTCGAGCACACCCGCATCACCCACTCAGCGCTCATCGAAGCGGTCGCGGCCTCTGAAGCGTTGCAAGCCTATTTCACCCCCGACTTCGGCGCCGTGAGATCAAAGCACTTTTGCGGCCTCTTACATGTAAAGAACGAGACCCACTACATCCTGCCCAAGATCGCCCGCTCTGACCGTCAAAATCTTCAAACCTTCATCTACATGCTCGCCTACGCCTACGATCTGCCGCTGCAGCAGATCGATGCGGCCTCAAGCAGTGCCGAGGCGCTTAGCTTGCTTGAAGCGCTGATTGCCCTTTTTGCCAAAAGGCTGCTGGCCGAACTGCAGCGCGGCGTGGCGCACGAATACCGCGCCCAAGAGAAGAACCTTCGCGTCGTGCGCGGACGGACACTAACTTTGCAGGATCGCTGCACCAACTTTGCCCGTGAGCGCGTCTTTTGCGCGTACGACGAGTTCACCCCCGATACCCCGCTCAATCGCTTTTTGCGCTTTGCCGCGACGACGCTGATGCGCTTTACATGTAAGCCTCAAAGCTTGCGTCAAATTGAAGCGATTTTGGATGAGGTCGAGGCAGTGCGCTTTGATCTGCAAAGAGTAGAGTCTATACGGTTTGATCGGCTGAATCTTCGTTTTGAGCCAAGCTACCGGATGGCGCTGATGCTGCTACGTCACCTGCTGCCGCTCTTTGAACAGGGTGAGCGGAGTTTTGCCTTTTTGTTTGATATGAACGCGCTTTTTGAGCGCTTTGTAGGCAAGTAACCACTCACCTACCCACCAAAAATGGAACTAAAATTGCTTTTTGTTGAGC
>DZBC01000198.1 GCA_022729835.1 Sulfuricurvum sp.
CGGGAGAGGGCGATTTCCATCAGGACTCCTTGGATTCCCACGGGGCTTTGCGGCCCACGTTGGCAAAGACGGGATTGTTAAAGGCGTAATAGAGGTCTTGCGCGAGGTTTAGCAGGCCGTTGTAGCCGCCGTAACTCACCTTTTTCTCTTGGTTGACGTCGATGAAGCTGATCTTTTTCTTGATGGCGGTGTAGAGGCTGCGCCCGCCCGCAAGCAGGATGTGCGCCCCTTTTTCATCGATCACTTTGGATTGTTCGCTGGCGGGGGCCTTCATCAAGATCCCCTGCGGCCCCAGATATTCGCGCGCTTTTTCGATGCCATCTTCGGTCGATTTGCGGATCGAGGTAGCGACCACTTCGATGCCAAGGTCTTGTAGGCCCGAAGCGATCGACCACGCTTTGTTGCCGCCGGTATTGAGCACCGCTTTTTTGCCCGCAAAGAGCGCCTTGTAAGGGGCGATCTTTTCTTCAAGCGCGGCCTCTTCCTCTGCCACCAAGGCTTTGGCGCGTTTCAGTAGCTCAGGGTCACCCAGCGCCGTGGCGATCTGAATGATGGCGTCGCTGGTGTCGCGCTTGCCGTAAAAGGAGACGGAGATCCAGGGAATGTTGTAGTTCTCTTGCATCTTGCGCGTCAGGGTGATGAGCGATTTGGCGCAGACGATGACGTTGAGCTTGGCGCGGTGGGCGGTGCGGATGCTGCCGACGCGCCCGTCGCCGCTCATGGAGCTGAGCACCCGAATCCCCAGCTTCTCAAAGAGCGGCAGATACTGCCACATGTCGCCCGTGACGTTGTAATCGCCGATGAGGTTGATGTCATAAGGGGTGCTAAACTCGGGCTCCGCCGTGCCGATAAGATGCTCGAGTACCGCTTCACCCGCAAGGCGCGAGCCCAGATTTTTGCCGCCGACAAAGCCCGGAGCGTGCACAGGCACGATCGGGATGCCGTGCTTCTCTTGGCCTTGTTTGCAGGTCATGTCCATATCGTCGCCCACGAGCGCGGTGACGCAGGTGGAGTAGACGAAGATCGCTTCGGGTTTGTAGTGCTCGACCACATAGTCGATGGAGGCGGAAAGCCGCTTGTCGCCGCCGAAGATCACGTCGTTGACGGTGATGCCGGTGGTAAATCCCATCACGGTATGGTCGCGCCCGCTATACGAGCTTTTGGTCTCGCGCGTCTCCCACGACGCCCCAAGACAGGTCTGCGGCCCATGCACCAGATGCACGGCGTCGGCGTAGGGAAAGAGCGAAATCTGCGCCCCGTCAAAGGCGCAGCCTCCCGCCGCCAGACCGGGCTTTGGCTTGTCGCAGCCTTCGCCCTTTTTCTTGTGCGCACTGTGCGAACAGGCGCTCTCGTTGAGCAGCTCTTTGATTTTGGCGCGGTTGACCATGTCAGCCTCCTAAATGGAATCGTTACATGTAAGGATGCAACTTTTGTGCGAGCGTGTCATTAGGATGTAATAATTGCCTAAAAAATCATCTTGACAAGGACGGGGTAGAGGGTGATATGATGCGTAATTTCAAATTATTAGGAGTCCTAATGCGTCTGATTCAATCGCTTGTTCTTTGTTCTATGTTGGCCGGTTCTGCGGTCTATGCCCAGTCTGAGGTCTCCTGCGACGACCTTACCCAGATTGCCAACGGCCTAGATGAGGTCTCTGCGGCTTTTAACCAGTTGCAAGAGATCCACGAAGGTGATGAGGTCGATCAGGCTCTGGGGCAGATTGTGGATGTGTTGCAGATGCTTGCTGAGCATGAGAATGATGATGCTCTGACTAACTCAGTCAATAATTTGGTTGACTCATTCAACAACATGAATGCACAAGATTTTGAAGTGGCACTCAAGCAAGTGACCGCAGGAGTTGATCGTCTCAACCGCCGCGATTGTCATTAATCTCGGGCCTGAGCCCGAAACAACGCTTCAGCCGACAAAACCCGCTTAGTAACCCGGATCGTCGCAACTCGAAGTGCTCGCTTCGGCTTCGGCCTTGGCTTTGGAACAGCCACAACCGCTGAGCATCCCGATCACATAGTGCTCGTCCACTTCGGTAATATCAAATTCATGTTTCCCGCAAAAGCTCCCCTGCATCCGTGCAAGCAGCGCCTCGGCGGCTGTTTTTGCCTTGCTTTTCTCTTCAAAAGTCTCGATCTGGCTTAGACCCTCTTTTTTGGCACAGCTACACAATTTTTCGATCACGACGTGATGTTCCACAGCGTCCCCCCTTGAATTATTTACCCTTTTGATGCATCCGCCGTTCCACCGCGATAGCCTACATGTAATGAAATGGTTATAAATAAGTAGCGCCCATGTAATTTCTCTTGCCTACAATCGGTCACATTTTTTCTCAAAAAAAGGAGTACTTTTGAAACATCTATCTATGGCTGCGCTGCTCTGCGGCGCACTAATGACCGGTTGCGGTAGCGACAGCGACTCTACGAAAAGTTACGCCGACAAAGTAAGCGCACAAGGCGCAACACTTCCTTACAGCGTACTGCGTAACGATATCGACAACGGTGCCAAACCCGGCGAAAAGATGGAGATCCGCAACGGCGGCTACGGCTCTGCCGCTACAGCGCATCCCAAACAGATCAACCGCTTCTACGCCATCACCGACCGTGGCCCAAATGCCGATATCACAGGCGGTTCTGCAGGTGCGGGCAAAGTGTTTCCAGTTGGCAACTACACACCGCGTATTGGCCTGTTTGAGCTACAAAGCGATGGTTCGGTTACTACGATCGAAGAGATTTTGCTCAAGCGCCCAGATGGCACACCCATCAGCGGTTTGCCCAATCCTGCCGGTCTTGGCGGCACCAAAGAGACCCCTTACAACGTAGACGGCACACCCATTACCGATGCCACAGGTGCGATTAAGCTGGATGAATACGGCCTTGACAGTGAAGGTCTGGTAGCACTCAAAGACGGCACCTTCTGGGTGAGCGACGAGTACGGCCCGCACATCGTCCACTACAGTGCCAAGGGTGAAGAGATCGAGCGCATCAACCCCTTTGCCGCCGATACGCGCAACGTCCACACCCTGCCTGCCGAGTTTGGCAAGCGCTGGGCCAATCGTGGTATGGAAGGTTTGGCGATCACGCCTGATGAGCAGACCCTTGTGGGGATCATGCAATCAACCTTGGACAACCCCACCAAAGCGGTACGCGGCGACCTGACACGCATCGTCACCGTCGATATCAAAACCGGTGCGACCAAACAATATCTTTACAAACAAGAGATCGCCCAAAACGCCAACTCCGAGATCGTTGCGCTTGGCAACGACACCTTCATTGTGATCGAACGCGACACCGCCTTCTATCAAGGCGGATCGGCTGCCGCCAAACCTACTGCAATGAAACATGTGTATAAAATCACCCTCTCTAGCGGCACTGAACTTGAAGGCGTCGCTCTGGGCTCAGGCATGGCGCAAGACGCCGCGCTGGGTCTGACCATCGACGGCAAAACCCTCGAAGAGGTAGCTATAGCAGAGCAGGGCTGGGACGCGCTCGCAGCCAAAGGTATCACCCCTGTTTCCAAAACCCTGCTGGTTGATATGGTCAAAGAAGTTGGCTATCCGCATGACAAAATGGAAGGCTTGTGGGTGATCGATGAGCACCGCCTTGGCGTTATCAACGACGACGACTTCTGCACATGGAGCGCCGATAATGTCATCGAGCAAAAGTACATCAACGCCGAAAAAACACGCATTGATGCCAACACTCTCTATGTGATCGACAACCTCGATCTCTCCGGAAAATAAAGGATAACCACTATGAAAAAAACCGTACTTACATCACTCTCTGCTCTTGGCGCGCTTGCACTGCTCGCGGGTTGCGGCAGTGACGCTGACAACAATAGTGACGCTAGCAGCAGCGTGAGTAGCAGTAGCGTGAGTAGCAGTAGTAGCAGCGCTAGTGCCAAACCC
>DZBC01000199.1 GCA_022729835.1 Sulfuricurvum sp.
TTGCCACCAGTGTTTTACCCTCGCCTGTCTTCATCTCCGCAATACGCCCCTCATGCAGCACCATGCCGCCGACGAGCTGAACATCAAAATGGCGCAAACCAAGGACACGCTTAGAGGCCTCGCGCGTGATGGCAAAAGAGTCATAAAGGACGTCATCAAGCGTTTTGCCCCCTGACCTGACGGCGTTTTTTAGCTCTTCAAAAGCCGACTTAAGGGCTACGTCGTCCATCGCCTCATAGTGCGCCTCGAGCGCATTGATGCGTGCTATGCCTTTTTTATACTTTTTTAACTCTCTGTCGTTTCGGGTTCCGAAAATTTTTCCAAAAAAAGTTTGCAGCATCGATCACCTTGTTGCGTAAAAAATGGTGTCGATTATAGCGCTTCAAACATATACAAAGCGTTAAGAGCCGACATGATTACTTTTATATTAACCAATATCTTCATCATTTTCGCTATAATCCACTCAAAAAAGAGATGAAATGCGTATTTTTCTGATTACGCTGGTGGGCGCTGTGCACCTTCTGGCCTTTCCTATCGCGCTAGAAACCCTGCAAGCGGATTTTACCCAGACGATCACCGATGAACACAACCAAAGCGTTGTTTATGAAGGGACTTTGAAAGCTGCCAAACCTGCGATTGCCCGCTGGAGCTATACCAAACCCATCCACAAAGAGATTTTTGTCCATGGTGATCGCGTCGTCGTCATAGAACCCGAACTCGAGCAGGCGATCATCCGAGATATTGGTGAAGATATTGATATTTTCTCTATACTCAAAAGTGCTGAAAAACGTTCAGAAACCCATTATGAGGCACACTTCAATGAGCGAAGCTATCATGTTTATATCAAAGCAAACCAACTGAGTGAAATCCGCTATGAAGACGACTTCGCTAATCTCACCCGCATCATCTTTCACCAAATAGTCCACAATGCGCCGCTCGATGAAACCTCTCTCGAAGCGGTCATTCCCCAACACTTCGATCTGATCCGCTAGTCTCTCGCGTAACCGTTGTGTGATCTGCATCCGCTAATGTGGCGCGATGTATTGGCACCGCGCTTTGTTTATCTGTTCTCTTGCGCTGAGTGCCTTTGGTGGCGACTATGGCTACCTACCCTCCTTACGGATTGCTACCGTTCCCTATAAAGTCGATCACCCCGCCAAAGTGATGGTCTCTTATCTGCCATTACTCTGGATTGAAGAGGGCCGACTTTACCTACGTGGGCTCGATGCAGGTGTGCATCTCTATCGAGACGAAACGCTGAAGCTGAGCGCTCTTGCACGCTGGCGTTTTGTGGACATGCCGCGCTCCGATCCACAATACTTCTCAAACGACCGCATCGACACAGGCCTCGGCATCACTCTAGGTGATGATGCCACGGCGCTTCATCTCTCATTTTTCCAAGACGGCGACGCCCATCACTATGAAGAGCTACGCGCAAGCTATCGTTGGTGTGCCGGAGCGTACCGACTGGACCTCGCCGCCGCGCTACAGTATCGGCCCAGCGTGTTTAACAGCTACTATTACGGACTTGATCGACGGATGCCTCAAAGTGTAGCCGGCGTGACAGAGCTGACACTAACCCGCACAGCCGCAAAACATGTGCATCTCTATGCTACGCTCAAAGCCGAACATCACGGCCTCGAAGCACCGCATCTTAGTGCGCAACCCTCACTCTCATTTGTAGGTGGAGTGCAACTGCTAGAGACCGATCACACCCGCATACGCCACCGCTCATACCTCCAAAGCGGCGTAGGTCTAGCCACGCGCGGCAGCTTTTCAGAGCAGATGACGTTAAGCGCCAAAAGCGACCCCCATCACCATACCCTCGCCTCCCTATTCTACGGATACCTGCTGAGCGATCATCTATTTAGACTCAATGTCCCGCTCTACTTGCACAGCGGCGTGGCGTTGCATCCCGGCTCCTCATACCAGTCTCAAAGTATCGAAGGAGTTTGTGCGCTCAAGCTCTATATGGAGATTTTCTCTGGCTTGCGCTTGGGTCTCGCAAACGGTCTTTCGTATATCTCCTCCAACACCTATGTCGAGCGATGGGCAAATCAAAAAGATGGCTACCCAAGAAGCAGCCGCTTTATGAACCATCTGGATATCTCACTAGAGCTACCGATGAGCACAAATTTATCACTGGGGTACGGCATTTTTCATCGTTCGGGTATTTTTGAAAGTGTGCAGAGTTTTGAGCAGATCAAAGGCGGAAGCAATTACCACCATTTTTTTATGAAGATTTTTCTGTGAAGGGTTACATGTAAGCCTTATGCTTACATGTAAAGAGGTATTAACCCAGTTTGTAGTTTTGGATCAGGTTGAAGTTGAGGTATTGATAGATGCTTGACTCTTTACCCGCGATCTTTTTGGGCACGATAGAGTTGTACTCTTCAGCCGTGGGTAGGCGTCCAAGCATCGAACAGACCGCTGCGAGTTCGGCAGAACCCAAATAGACTTTTGCCCCTTTACCCATACGATCATCAAAGTTACGCGTAGAGGTTGAGAATACGACAGCATTGTCTGCGACACGCGCTTGGTTACCCATGCAGAGTGAACAACCCGGAACCTCCGTTCGTGCACCCGCTGCGCCAAAGAGGGCGTAGTAACCCTCTTCTTGGAGCTGGCGCTCATCCATGCGGGTAGGAGGGACAACCCAAAGGCGCACAGGCACTTGACCCTCACCTTTGAGTACGGTACCCAGCGCGCGGTAGTGACCAATATTGGTCATACAGCTACCGACAAATACTTCATTGATGTGGTGCGGACGGTTGGCATCGGCGAGCACCTCTGAAAGTGTTGCCACATCATCGGGATCGTTGGGGCATGCGACGATAGGCTCTTTGATCTCATCAAGGTTGATGTCGAAAATGGCCGCATACTCCGCGTCCACATCGGGCTGCATCAATGATGGATTTTCCAGCCATTTGTTAAACGCATCAACGCGGCGCTGTAGGGTGCGGGCATCTTGGTAACCCGATTTGATCATCTGCTCGAGCAGCACCACGTTGGATTTGACGTATTCGATCACCGGATCGAGGTTCAAGCGTACCGTACACGCCGCAGCAGAGCGCTCGGCTGAAGCATCGGAGAGTTCAAACGCCTGCTCTACTTTCATATCAGGCAGCCCTTCGATCTCCATGATGCGTCCGGCGAAGATGTTCTTTTTGCCTTTTTTCTCAACGGTAAGCAAGCCTTGCTTGAGCGCCACGTAGGGAATCGCATTGACCAAATCACGTAGGGTAATGCCCGGCTGCATCGTACCGCTAAAGCGTACCAGCACCGATTCAGGCATGGTCAGCGGCATAGAACCCGTCACGCCGGCAAAAGCGACGATGCCTGAGCCGCCGGGAAATGAGATACCGATCGGAAAACGTGTGTGCGAATCCGCGCCAGTACCGACAGAATCGGGCAGTACCATGCGGTTGAGCCAGCTATGGATGACCCCGTCACCCGGACGCAGCGCAATCCCGCCACGGTTGGCGATAAAATCGGGCAGTGTGTGGTACATTTTGATATCAGAAGGCTTAGGATAAGCCGCCGTATGACAAAACGACTGCAACACCAAATCAGCGCTAAAGCCCAGCGCCGCAAGCTCTTTGATCTCATCGCGGGTCATTGGTCCTGTGGTGTCTTGAGAGCCGACAGTGCTTGTCACCGGCTCAACATACATACCCGGACGGACGCCGCTCATGCCGCACGCACGGCCTACCATTTTTTGCGCCAGCGTATAGCCTTTGCCGCTGTCACTTGGCTGTTCGGGTTTCAAAAAGAGCTCTGATTCGCCAAGGCCCAGTGCGTCACGCGCTTTGGTGGTGAGTCCGCGACCGATAATCAGCGGAATACGTCCACCTGCGCGCACTTCGTCGGTGATGGTGTTGGGTTTGAGGGTAAAGGTAGCGAT
>DZBC01000200.1 GCA_022729835.1 Sulfuricurvum sp.
TGACAACCCATGGGAACGCGACGATGGATGGAGTGACACATGATGCTCTATCGACCCTGTCGCCGCTGTGCTACTCTTTGGAACAGCGACTCTAAAGCGCGTGAAATTCGTTGTCCGGTCTGCTTCACGCGCGGCACGCTGCGAACCCTCACCTATGGCTCAAGCCTTCAACTCACGCTGGAGCGACGAGCGGATGGTTTACATCTAGGATGCAAAGCGATAGGCGAACGACGATCACAAAACGCTACGCCGCTGGAGCGCTCCGCCGCCAAAGAGACAATCGACACTTGGGTGAATGCGTGGCTGGAGCACTTCGATCGGGAACTTGCATTACAAGAGCAATCAGCGTTGAACGAGACGGCAGAGGATGCGAACACCTCTGCTTCATAAGCCCTCGTCAAAACAATCCGTTTTTCAACCTTTTATTTACATTTTACATTGGTTGTATCTTTCCTCTCTATACTGCTTTTTCAAATCAGCATTCCATTCATGATCTTCAGTTCTCTTTGATTTTTTAAAGTCAAATGGTCAATGGCGTGATGCTCACGCTCAAAGTGCAAGGAAAACGATGCGTACCGTAACCCATTTTTTCATTGTTTCCATTCTTGGATTCTCTATGGCGGCGCAGGCCGCACCACTGAACATGACTGAGCAGAGCAAAGTCATGACATCGATTATCATGTATTTGCTCTCTGACAGCGCTGGTTCGGGCACCTCGTCAAGCACCTCTAGCCAAAGCAGCAGCGTTTCATCCGGTGCCAGCTCTTCGCTTAGCAATGATCCGAAATACAGCTACGAGTACGAAGGTATGCCGCTGTATACGCGCAATATGCCAATCAGTGCGTACCGTCTGACCTCTTTGAGCAATGCCGAGTTCAACGCCCTCACCCTCGCACAAAAACGCATCGTCGCCGACAAACTCCTCGCAACACTCTATTTTGGTCTACCCAAAACGGCGTTTGAGACAATGATCCAAAGCCCTACCTTTATCTCCGATATTCAAACAATGATCACTCAAAAACGCAACGACATCGGCGCCATCGAAACGCGTCTCAATGACAACGGCGAAGAAGAGGGGCATGAATTTGAGTTTTGGAGATGGCCTGAGGGCACCGCGCAGATCTCCAGAATCCTTGCCCGTTTTTATATATTGGAGCATCTGGACAAACACTATATCGATTACTGGTCGGCGTACATTTTGACCTCGACGATCATGTTCTCTCCCGCTTATGAACTTGAATCCTCCCACACCCCCAACATCGACAGGGTTTACGGGGATCTGGTGCGCCATCAGCGGGATGACTGCTCCATCGAGTACCTTACCTTCATGCACATGATCAGCGAAGACAACTGGCGGCGCTTCCGCAGTCCCGAAGACAACGGACGCGAAATGCTCGAAATCTTTTTGCTCGACTTCAACGATTCGCACGTGCCAATGGCAGGACAGACACTCAAAAACTGGAAACTCGACCGCGAAAGCGACACACTGGTGATCGGTCTGGATGACAACACACAGCCGGTCTCTCTCTTTGGTACGAGCGTTACCGACGGATTTGACTTTTACCGCGAGTTGGCCAAATCTGACGCCTTTATAAAGGGCACTGCATCACGACTGGTCGATATCTACTTCCCCAACCACACGCAGGCGCAAAAAAACGGCATCATCGACGACCTCATTGATAGCGGTATCGGCACATGGCAGGATCTGCTGCTCCAGATCGTCTTCTCCAAAGCCTACCTCCTAGAATCCGATAAGCCCAAAAGTGCCGAGGAGCTTTTCTACTCGCAAAGCCGCAAAACCTATTTTGGTTATCGTAGCGACTTTTTTAGCCGCTTTGCCCAAGCCCTGCTGGAGATGCATCAGGCGCCGATGAAGTACAAGCTCGGTCGCTACACCGAAGTCCCCCTCGATACCCAATCCTTCCTAAGCTACCACAAAGCGATTCGTGAAGGGATGATGATCCAAAACAAGCTTGTCTATAGCGACGGCTGGGTGACCAGCGGCTGGCAAGCGCAGAGGCTACTCGCCGATTCAGTTTTTTCGGGTGTACCACCCAACAATCCCAAAGCGGCTGCCGAGCGGCTGATCGATCACCTCTTCTTAAGCACACTGGTACGCCCCGCAACCCAGCAAGAGAAGAATTTTTTCACCGCACATTTCCTTAATAGCGATGGAACCTACAAATATGAGTTCGATCTGTTTCAAGAAGATGACCCGCTGGAGGGGCGCATACGCGCCGGCATCGCCGTGATGGACTACATCTCCAGACTGGCTGAATTTTATCGCTTTGCAAAGGTATCCCAATGAACCGCAGAACCTTCATCAAAACACTCAGCATCGCAGCAGCAGGCGTGTTACTCCCCCAAACCAAGGCGCACGCCGCCATCAATTTCGATCAGGTGCAGTTTAGTCAGAGTATCTTCAATACCAACGCGGCGCAGACCATCATGGTCTTTCTCTACGGCGGTGCTTCGGAACTCTCAGGAAACCTTACCAATATCGAAGCGATCAAAGCGGCTTCACAGAGCAACTATGAGAGCTATTTCAACGGCCTCACCGTCACGCCTCACGGCTTTTGGCAAGAGGCCGGAGGCAGCGTCATGGAGTCTTTGCTTGCAAGCCAAGACCTCAACCTTTTCCGCACCTGTTTTAGCCAGATCCGAGAAGATGCGGACAACCGCTCGCACGGCGAGTGCGTCTCGCAAAACCAGCGCGGCGTGATGCACGACAACGACTCGGCGGGTATCTTCTCGATCCTGGCGCAGACCCTCTACCTCAAAGGGGCGATCAGTTCATCGGCCAAACTCCCCTTTATCACCATGGAGGGAGAGTCAGACTTTTTCCTTGCACCCGATTTTGTAATGGAAAGCTTTCTAAAGCCGACCGCCATCAGCTCAGACCTCTCCAACCCCTACGAGCGCGGCAGTGAACGTGAGTGGTTTTACTACAGCCATGAGGAGCGCAGAGACAAAGATTGGGAAGAGTACAGAGAGCAGCGCGCCGCTTTTGAAGTAAATATGGATGCAATGGCGCAGCAAAACAGCGCCGAGGGCAAAATCAAAGAGAACTTTGACAAGAGGGTCGAACTCGAAGCCTTTATCCGCTCGATCCAAAACGTCGCCCTTCCCCAAGGCGTGGTCTACCCCGAAGATGGCTTCTCCGAACGGCTCAAAGCGGCGGTAAACATCATGTCGCACAACCCCGATACCCGCGCCATCTCTGTGGGAAGCGACGGTCTGGGCGGTTGGGATGATCACAACGATGCCCGTAGCTATGTCGATCGGATGCAGACGCTTTTTGGTGCGCTTGGCGCCGCCATGCAACACATCAAGGCGCTGAACAAAGATCAAAGCATCAACATCATGGTCTGGGGCGATTTTGGGCGCAACGTCAACCTCAACAGTGCGCTGGATTGGGACCACGGCAATCTGCAAAACCTCTTTATCCTCGGCGGCAAACGCTACTTCAACCGTGTCGGCATCGTCGGTGAAACAGTACTTTCACAAAGTGATTTCAGCCGCATGTTTTTACACCCCACAAGCACCTCGTACCGTTTTGAACCCGCCAGCGTCGCATCTACCATCTACCGCATCTACGGCATCACCAACCCTGAAGTACTCACGGGAGGATATGGCGTCATCGGCGCAGGACTGCTGCGTTCATAGTGCCAAAGCCGTCGATCTTCAAGGTCGATGGAGTATACTTCACGCCACGCTACATGTAGGAGCCAAAAAGATGCTACCACCCTCACTCGGAGTCAATATCGACCATATCGCCGTACTGCGCGAAGCCCGTAAAATCAACGATCCCGATCCTCTGATGGCACTTGAGATCTGTGCCCAAAGCGGCG
>DZBC01000201.1 GCA_022729835.1 Sulfuricurvum sp.
CGCTGTTCGACGTTTTTATACTCTTTGAGCTTTTCATAGTAAGGTGTTAGTGAATACAAACCACGGTAGCCACCCAAAAGTCCTTTAATAGCGAAAACTATACCGTTTTCCGTTTTGGAATTAACTCCGGCCGCATAGCTTATGGCATGAGAGAGTAGCTTCGACTCCTTTGTCGAATCGATGCGCAAAAAGGTGTGCCCAAACATCGATGCGGGTGAGTTGATGTGGGCATCGGCAAAGACGAAGGTGACGGAGTGCGGATCCATGTTGCGCATAAAGTTGTCATATTTAGGGCAAGAGGCTTTAGGTAGATCGGTAAGGCTTAGCTCCTGTGTGATCCACGCCGTACGGGCCGGAAAGCGACACGCCGTCGCGTTGTTTTCGGTGCCGTTGTTGTCATAAAGCCGATCAATAAGGGCATGTAATTCAGCTTTTGGATTAAATGCCCCTTGTGACGAGAGAAAAAATCCGGGATCGTCGATCTCGCTTTCGCCCTCTTTTACATGTAAGAGGAGATGCCAAATGCGTGTCTCGTACAAACGTAACGCATCAGCTCGATCGTGGTAGTGATGTAAATCGGCCGCTACACTTACATGTAACAAGAGCATTAGCCAAAACAGCTTGCGATAGAGCACTAAAGCACGCATCAAACGTTGATGAGAGTTTATTCGGTTCATGTACCTTCCATAAAAATGCAACAGATCAAAGCGCATCAAATATTCGGCGTATTATGCCTGATCCTTTACTCCATCGAAACGGGCAATTTTTGTCATTATATTCACGTTTTAAACACTATAATCCTACGTCAAGATAGTGCTCCTATCTGAACAAAATTACGCACAAGGCAAAAAAATGCAAAAAAATTCGATTCGTCACTTGGCTTTAGGTGTTACACTCGGTCTGTTTCTCGGCGGAACCGTATCTGCTGAAGATTTGTCATTCAAAGTCAGCAACACAACTGATAGTGCCATCAAAAAGATCTTGGTATCCGAAGACGGCCAAAGCTGGGGATTTTTTAATATTGGAGCAGGCATCGGTGCTCAAGAGCAAGCGACGCTTGTTTGGGCTGCCCACACCGATGATCAGAGTTGCGAACAATATTTCAAAGCAGTGTTTGCTGACGGCAGCGAATCTGAAGCCGTCTCATTTGATTTTTGTGAAGAGGGGCTGGAACTGTCGTTCTAGTCATTACATGTAAAGCTCGGTGGCATGATCACGATGTGCCGTTTAGCCGTGCTATCATTCCCCTCATATTGGTAGAGGGGCAAAGATGGCACGTGGACTTACTTGGATCTTTCTTTATGCTGTACTTTTAGGCGCGAATGAAACAGATCGCATCATCTGGAATGATGTCCAGCCGACGCATCGCAATAGCACGCTTGAACCGCTCAACCCATCGCAACTGCACTATCTTCATCGCACTCACCCATTAAGCTCTGTGTCGATCCCGACTGGGAGCCTTACGAACACATCTGCCGCAGTATCCAAGGGTGAAGCCGACGCAACCTTCAGCCCGATGGCGACTGCTATTTTCGAGATCAAGCGCCACCGCTACTACCAGCTCGAAATCGCCGGAACCACAGAAGATAAAGTACGCTACCGCATCGGGGTGCGCAAGCAAGACCCACAGCTCCACGCCATCATCTCCAAAGCCGTCCGTTCACTCGATCCTCTGGAACGCGACCGCATCATAACCGCTACCTGAGCGTATCCGTCGCGCAGGAGGTGAACTATACGCTTTTGTTCGCCATCGGTGGAGCGCTTTTGCACAGGGGGTTCTCGACGCTATCTTCAGCCGCATCGCAGTAGTGGATCATGGTGGGGTGATTGTGGCGATGAACGACGCATGGCGCTCTTTTGCCGCGCATACCCAAGAGGCTTCGAACGAGCATTTAGGCGCGGGTGAAGCGCAAGACGAGTCGCGTATCGGGGTAGATTCTGTGCTCAAAGGCGAATCGGCGCGTTTTAACTTGGAGTACCCCCACACCAAAGAGCAACAGTGGTTTATGATGGTCGTCACCCCGCTGGCACAAGGCGCTACCATCGTGCATACCGACATCACCAAACGGATGCGCAGCGAGGAGAAGATCCGCTCTTTGGACTATTTTGATCCCCTCACCGCGCTACACAACCGCAGTATGCTCTCTGATCGTATCACACAACTCAGAGCTAAGGGTGGTTTTACACTAAAATAGCTCTCGTCGGGGCGTCTCTTATGCCACTACAACCGTGATCTCCCCACCCTCAGCATCAAACTCCACGCGGCTGCCCTCGCCCACCTTACCTTCCAAAATCAGATCAGCCAAACGGTCTTCGACGATCTCATAAAGTGCGCGTTTGAGCGGTCGTGCGCCGTAAATAGGATCGAATCCCGCCTCTGCGATCAACGCTTTGGCAGGCTCTGATAGCGTCAGCTCGATATCGCGCTCGATTACTTTGGCGCGGATATCCTCAAAAAAGAGCCCCACGATCTCCTCAATCTGCGTCTGACCCAGAGGATTGAAGATAACAGTATCGTCGAGACGGTTGAGAAACTCGGGACGAAACGCTTTTTTGAGTTCGCCCATGACCACGCCCTCAAGCTCCGGATCACCTGCCATGTTCATAATCTTATCGCTGGCGATATTGGAGGTGAGGATGATGATGGTGTTGGTAAAGTCAATGGTCACCCCTTTGTTGTCGGTGAGTCGGCCATCATCCAGCACTTGAAGCAACATATTAAACACATCGGGATGCGCCTTTTCAACCTCATCAAAGAGCACCACGCTGTAGGGTTTACGGCGCACCGCTTCGGTGAGCTGTCCGCCCTCATCATAACCCACATAACCCGGAGGCGCACCGATCAGGCGGCTGACGGCGTGTTTTTCCATGTACTCACTCATGTCGAGGCGCACCATCGCATCGGCGGAGTCGAAGAGAAATTTTGCCAAGGTTTTTGCGGTCTGGGTTTTGCCCACACCCGTAGGCCCCAAAAACAAAAAGCTGCCGATGGGGCGGTTTTTATCGCTTAAGCCTGCCTTATTGCGCTTGATGGCGCGCGCTATGGCGTGGGTAGCTTTGCCCTGCCCGATCACCTCACGGTTGAGCTCCTCTTCTACATGTAAGATCTTATCACGCTCACTTTGGAGCATCTTCTTAACCGGAATACCCGTCCAGCGACTCACGATCCCCGCAATGGCGTCTTCATCGACGCTGTTGCGCAATAAAGTTCCCTCCTCTTGCATCAGCTTCCACTGCTGCTCAATACGCCCCTCCTCTTGGATGAGTGCTGGAATTTCGCCGTACTCAATCGCCGCCGCGCGGTTGTAGTCCCCTGTACTTTTGGCCTGCTCCGCCTCTCGGCGTTTGGCGTCTACTTCGGTCTTGATGGCCGCGATGCGCCCGAATACCTCTTTTTCATGCCCAAACTGACTCTGCAGTCGGCGCTGCTCCTCTTGCACATCGGCCAACTCTTTGGCGATCTCTTCAAGCCGCTTCTCATTGGCCGCAGAGACTTCCATCTTGAGCGCTTCACGCTCTACATGTAACTCCTGATTTTTGCGCTTAACCAGCGAGAGTGCGCGTGGCTCAGACTCAATCTGCATCTTTAGCTCCGCCGCTGCTTCATCAATGAGGTCAATCGCTTTATCAGGCAAAAATCGATCCCCGATATAGCGCTCGGAGAGCTTTGCAGCAGCCACCAACGCCGAATCCGTAATGGTCACGTTATGGTGCGCTTCAAGGCGCTCTTTGAGTCCGCGTAGAATCTGCAAGGATTGATTGACCGTTGGCTCGGCTACCGTGATGGGCTGAAACCGGCGCTGAAGTGCGGCATCTTTTTCGAAGTATTTTCGGTACTCCTTGA
>DZBC01000202.1 GCA_022729835.1 Sulfuricurvum sp.
ATGTCGATCCATCTCTACCGCTTCAAATCGTCCTTGATTGCACAGTGTCTCATGCACGCTCGCAATCGCCTGAATCTGCAACTCCAAACGACCGAGCAACACCTTGGGATCGGCCTCATTTTGTTTACGCAAAATACCGATCAACCCCATAATGAACTGCAAATTGTTCTTGACCCGATGCGTCAGTTCACGCAAGAGCAACCGATGCTGATCCAAAGCGATACGCAACTCTTGGGTTCGGGTATCGACGAGATGCTCTAGGTTCTCCTTGTGTGAGGCGATTGTCTTAAAGGCGTCGGCATAACGCCCCAACAAGATACCCCCTTGCGCCATCAAATAAAAGAGAAATCCAAAAGACAATAGATCAGTCGAAGTCGGTAGCAGATTCTGAAAACGCAAAAGATCATGCACGATGCACGAAGAAAACACGATAAAGGCAAAAAAAGCGAGTTTTGATCCCGGCTCTTTGGCCTTGTGTGAACGATAGAGCACCACAAATGTATAGACAATAAACGTCAATACGATCAGCTCATAATAGTTCAACGACGCAGTAAAGAGCGAAATGGGTGTAAAAATGACAAACCACACAAATAGAATCGAAAGCATCAAGTAGAAGTGTTCAGCATGGCGCGAAGACTGTTTGGGGTAGAGCGATCCGATGTAGAGTACAAAAAGCGGCAAGGCGGAGTAGCCGCTGAAATACTCCAGATGAATCATCGTCTCCCACGAGGTTTGCGGCATATAAAACAGTAGCGCCTGTGTCCCCGTCGTCATGGCCCGCAACGCAAATACCACACACAACAGACCAAACCACAGCGGTGCTTTGTCCCGCCGCCATGCCATAAAAAGTGCAATATGATAAAGCCCGAAAAAGGTCAAAATCGAGGCAATAGCGGTTTCGATAACGGTGTTGATCTGGATCTTGCGTACCAGATACTCCGCAGGCGCGATGATCGGCACCCCGTAAAAACCCAGATGCTTGTGTAGCGCATTACCCACCTGTAAAGTTAAATGCGTTACCTCACTAGAAGGCGTAAAGGAGACAAAACGCAAACCATCATGCGGAACATAGCGATGGTGCGACGCATCGATCTCTCCCGAGGCCGCCGCAAAAGCACCATCAACATAGAGGCGCCATACACTAAACGGTCGCTGCATATCCATCGCAAGTGGTACGCCAGGCTGGGTTTGTAGCGAAAGCTCCAGCGTCACGACCCCGTGCGCACTGCCAACCTCTTCTTCAAAAAAATGCGGCAAACGTACCGTTTTGAGGCCATCTTCACGCATTTGCGTCTCATTCAAAGCCCCAATGTGATAAGTCCACGGCCCATAAAGGGCCACCTCTGATTCTATCTGCGTCAAATCGATCACCGTCACGGCGGCAAGCGAGGAAAAAGAGCATACCCACACTATCAAAAATCGTTTCAAAAAGACCCAAAAAACCATCAACGACTACCCCAACACAAAGTGGCAACAATAGTACAATAAATCCGCTCACATCTACCACGATGACACACCGATGATGTTGCAGAGATAGAATTTTGTGGTCACATTGCCACAAAGGAAGAGCATTGAAACATCTCATCACCATCTGCGCGTCGGCGTTGCAGCTTTGCGCCTTAGATCTCGTTTTGGCCTCCTACCAAGATCCGCTTAGTGCCTACGAAGCGCTCGAGGTACTAAACGATATCGTTCCCGCCCAAGAGGAACGCAACGCTCTGCAGCTCAAACACCGCCATGATCACTACGATATCGTGCTGGAGAACATCCCAAGCGACGACGAGCGAACACGTATCGCGCAAACACTGCGCGAACACTTTCACCGCCAAACTTCCCCTAATCAACAAGCGCTTCCGCCGCATCAAGCGATCATCGACTTCACTCAAAACCGCTTTGGTGAAGCCTATGCACAGCTCCAAGCCCAAAAAAAGGAGCACGCTCTTGACCGTAATCTTCAGTTCTACTTTGCCCGTAGCGCTTTTGAACTCGGCAAACTAGATGAAGCGATCGACGGGTATGAAGCCTTACTTCTTGACGATCCGCACAACCGCCGCGTCACACTCGAACTCGCTCGAAGCCATTTTCTCAGCGGAAACCATCCCCGCGCCAAAGCGCTGTTTGAGACGGTACTCGAAGAGGACATTCCTACCGAAGTGCGCGATAACATTACCCACTATCTGCACCGGATGAGGGGAACGCATGGACAACACAACCTCTCGTTTCTTCTACAAGCGGGGGCGGGCTATGACGACAACGTCTACAACCACACATATCTGCCAAACACCGCCTACGGCGACCTGACACTGCGCAATGATACCGATGCCGATGCCGATGCCCTGCACCGCGAAAGCGCCCTGCTGCAACACGCCTACCGCTTTGCTCAAAGCGCCCTCACATGGCACAGCACCCTCACAGCCTACAACCAAAGCTATGCCACACGCCACGATATGGATGTCGTGATGCTGGGACTCAAAAGCGGAGCACTCTTGCGCAGCAATGATCTCAGGGTCGCTTTGCCTTTGGAGCTGCAACAGGTGTGGCTGGGCGGCGAATCTTACCTATCTGTTCCGGGATTTCACCCTTCGGTGGAGTGGCTATTGGACAAAAGCCACGCACTTCGACTGCAAGGCTCACTGATGGAGCGCCAATACCAACGCCAAGGCGAGTCAAGACGCAATGCACGCATCGCCGAAGTTTCACTCTCTTCGATACTTCAACGCGAAAACGGGGATCTCTTCGAACTCACTTTGTTTGCAACAGCAGAACGCAAACGCCAAAAAGAGCGCCTCGATATCAGCCGCAATATCTTCGGTGCCGATACGCTCTACAGGCTAAAAATGGGGCCGCTTTGGTATCTCAACACCAACCTGCACTACGCCAGACACCACTATCTAGATCAAGACCCTCAGCTTGATCGCAGGGTCGATCACTATATGAGCGCGTCGGCCGCACTGGGCAGAAATATCACATCGAAGATCGCATTCGAGCTTACATGTACCCACATGCGTGACTTCTCGAATATCGAAATCTACACCTATAACAAGAATCGCTTTATGGCGAATCTGCTCTACACCTACTAGGAGTCTTTATGCTGAAAATGATCACACTTTCACTGAGCGTTTCGGCGCTGCTTTGTGCCGATATCGCCTCTTTGACCCATATCAAAGGAGAGGTACATATCCAGCGGGCGCAACAGGCACTGCAAGCCACAGTCGGTATGCCGCTTCAAATCCAAGATGTCGTCACCACCTCAACACACTCCAAAACCAAAATACGCTTTGAAGACGAGACCGTGATTCAACTAGGTGAACGCTCGACCTTTCGCCTCAACGACTATCTGCTCGACGCCAAAAATGCCAAAGCCGATCTGGAAGTGAGCACGGGCGTGTTCAAGTTTGTCACAGGCACCATCGGACAAATCGCCCCGGAACGCTTCAAAATAGAGACCAAAAACGCCACCATCGGCATCAGAGGCACGGCAGGCGGATGCCGTATCAAAGAGGATATCAATACCTGCTTTTGTACCAAAGGCGCTATCGTCGTCTCCAACGCTCAAGGCTTGGTGGTGGTCGAAGCGGGCTACATGACAGTGATCGCCGAAGGTCAAGCACCCCAAACACCCAACGCCTTCAGCGCACAGGAGATTTTGATGCTAGGCGACGCGGAAGCCCAAAAAGCGCCGCAAGAGATCCGCGACCTGCTCGCTTCGAGTGAATCCGGGCTCTTCTCTTCAGACACCCTCGACACCCCGCCTCTAAGTGGCTACACCTACACACTCAACACCACCGCACTTGATCCCGAAGCCGACAAACTGCTACCGCCTCAAAACGCCGCCGATCAT
>DZBC01000203.1 GCA_022729835.1 Sulfuricurvum sp.
ACCCATGAAACCCTAAGCGGCATCTTCAATTTCACTGCGCCCCAGCCGCTAAGCAACGCTGAACAGACCCGCGTTATGGGCGATGTACTGCACCGCCCGACCCTCTTTGGCGTGCCTGAATTTGCCGTTAAATTGATTTTTGGTGAGGGAGCATCGGTCATGCTTGATTCAAAAAATGTTCTCCCAAACAGACTGCTTGAAACCGGTTTCACATTTGCCTATCCGGACTTCCGAAGCGCTTTTAAAGAGATAGCGTCAAAGTCTTGAACTTTAAGTAAAATGGGAATATGATCACTTAAGTTTGTTTCAAGGAGGATATCATGAAACGCTGGTTGATGGCAGGCGCTGTGATCATGGCGCTGGGCTTCTATGGATGTGGCGGCGGAGGTGGGGGAGGAAGTTCTTCCGAGTCTACGGCGCTTAAGAGTGAAGATGTCAACGCTTTTGCCGGGAATGTATCTGATCAAATGGGGTGCATGTACACCTCTATGGCGGCGGCTCCTGCGTTACGAAGTGATGTGCCGCTACAGGCATGGAGTGCAACGGGGGCTCTTAAAAAAGTGCTGATTGACCCTTCGAGCACACGTGAAAAAGTACGCTTACGGGCAGCAGAGACGGAGACTGTGTACGGCTCTTGCGGCGGTTTGATGACGACGACCAGTAGCGAAAACGGGACATCTGCCTCAATGAGCATTACGCTAGAGGACTACTGTACGGACGACTATACCGGTGAAGTGACGATCATCGATGGCAAACTTTCGATTGCAATGAGTGAGTCTTCAGGTGGTATGGTGATGAGCGCATCAACGTCACAGGCGCTTCATATCCAGACGACCAATCCCAACACGGCAGAGTCGCTTGATGTTACACTCACTCTTGATAGTGGTAAATTGGTACTCAACGAAGATGAAAGCATGAGTGTCACGGCAAAAAAAGTGGTGATCAAGGATAATGCGCTCAATGAAACCTATACAATCAGCAATCTGAGTCTCAGTAGTTCTGCCAATGGCAACGTAACAATGAGTGCAAACTTTACTGATCCTGAAATGGGCACGGTTTCGCTTAGTGCATCAGGCAATCAGGAAGATCCGCTTGGCATGAGCATTACCATGAGTTCTGGTGGTTCGACTGCGGTGATTACACCTATTGATGAAAATGGCGTCTTTAGTGTGACCAACAACGGCACCCGCATCGGTACTATGGACTGTTCGATGGCCGATACGTCGATTTTGGATATACTCTAAACCCATGAAAGGCGTGGAATCGAAACAGAGATGAGCATGTTTCGATACGCCTTTCGCAATCTTCTTCGCTCTCCCTTGCGCTCTCTTTTCACCCTTGTTTCTATTATTACGATCATGGCCCTATATGTTTTGCTACAGAGTGTGACAAGCACATTTGAGCAAGAACTTGAACGCCTGTTTTCCCATGATGGGGTGGAGATCATTGTGCAGTCTCGTTATGCCGCTACGCCGGTGACTTCATCAATTAAAGCCGAAATCGTTGATCGTCTGCGCAGTGATGAGCGTATTGCGGCGCTTGAGCCTCTGATAGTGGGGCGCAAGCGGGTTGCCAATCGTGCTTCTCTTTTTATTTTTGGCATTGATGATTTAGCGAGGGTACAGTCTCGATTGGGAATGCATCTGCGCGATGGGCATCTTTTTCATCAGCCAAACGAGGAACTTGTAGGCGAAAAAACAGCCCAAAAGCTGGGTTTGAAACTGGGTGATATGTTGACTTTGGGAGAGGGAGAGCATATGCGGATTGCAGGTCTTTTTGGCAGTTGGCTGCAGTTTTTGGATGCAGCCGTTGTGTTGCCACTTGCAGAGGCGCAAAGGGTACTTGGCAAAAGTGCTGAAGTGAGCTTGTTACTGCTTCGGCTCCATCAGAATGAAGAGGCTTCAGAGGTAATGGAGGCGATTAATCGTGATTTTCCAGAGCTTACGGCAGTCGATGCTCTAAGCTTGCCCGATCAGTTCGGCGCCATTAAGACGTTGTACCGCTTTGGAGAGATTGTTGCGATCTTGACACTGATTATGAGCTTTGCAGTGATGTTCAACACTTTTTTGCTCTCTGGTCTGGAGCGCACGAGAGAGGCAGGCATTCTTTCGGCGATTGGCTGGAGTCGCGGCAGGATTGTGATGTTGATGGTGCTCGAAGCGGCGATGCTGTGCATCGGAGGTGCAGTAGGCGGTTTTTTGCTTGCTTTTCCGCTGCTGATGCTTCTGGAACAATCCTTTGGCGAAGTGTACATGTATCTGCCAGATGCGCCTTCGCTCTTTTTGCTGTGGCATGCTTTGGGGATGGCGGTGGTGATTGCACTGCTTAGCGCTCTTTATCCGGCATTGTATGCCACAAGGCTCGCTGTGGCGGAGGCGTTGCGCTATGAATCGTGAGCCGCTGATTTGCTTACATAATGTCGCCAAGCGTTTTGATCGTGGTGAAACAGTGGCGCTGGAGCAGATCAATTTAAGACTACACAGCGAGCGATTTTACGCGCTTTGCGGCCCCTCTGGTTGCGGCAAAAGTACCTTGCTGCATCTCATCGGGCTACTGGAGTGGCCCGATGAAGGTGAAATCTTCTATGAGGGGCGTTCGTATCGGACCATCACCGAGCATGCACGATTTCGACGCGAATCTATAGGATTCGTGTTTCAGTTTCACCACCTCATTCCGGTTTGGACACTCAAAGAGAATATGGTGGCGGCGATGTTGCCAGAGTGCAGCGGTGACAATCGGGAGCATCGAGCGTTAGAACTGCTTGATCGGGTCGGTTTGGCGCACCGCGCTAAGGCACTCGCCCGTGACATTTCGGGGGGAGAGCGTCAGCGCGGCGCTATTGCAAGGGCTTTGGTGAATCGGCCTAAACTCATTATTGCCGACGAGCCTACCGGCAATGTGGACAGCGTCAATGCGATGCGTATCATGAAGTTGCTTCAAGGGTATGCTTTGGAGGAAAAAGCGACGCTTTTGATCGCTACGCACGATGAAGGGATCGCCTTAAGCGCGGATGTGCGCATCGGCATGCAAGACGGTCGAATTGAGTCATTCAAGGAGATGCATGACTATTGCTCATCAAAAGATCAATAATCTAGACCTATTTACTGCTTTTAATGTGTTGCTCTTTGCTTTGATGTGTGTCGTTGTCTATTATGACCGCTTCATTGCTTTTCGGGGTAAGGTGAATATTCACGAATTTTATATTTATGCAGTGGTTATCTTTTCACTGATTGTGGTTGCATGGATGCGTTTTCGTCATGTCATTATTGCCACCCATCTGCTCGTAATGGTACAAATCGGAATTTTGATTCATTTCGCTGGAGCCTTTGTACAGATTGACGGCCATCGACTTTATGATGAGCGCTTTTGGTTTGGCGTACGGTATGACAAGTGGGTGCATGCTTATAATTCATGTACGGCTGTTTTTGTGGTTTCGGCTCTTTTCGCGCGCGCGCAGGTAGTTTTGCAAAGGCTACATTGGGCTGTTTTGGTGCTTTGTGTGTTGGGGCTGGGAGCGATTGTTGAGATCGTTGAATTTTTTGTCTCCCTGACGGTCACGCATAACGGTGTTGGTGGCTATCATAACAATATGTTCGATCTCGTCGCCAATCTGTGCGGCTCGTTGGTTGCGGTTGTGTTTTTACGCTGGAGGAGGATCTCTTATGTACATTAAGATGTTTTGTTTGGGCTGTTTTTTACTTTTTTCGGGATGCGGCGGCGGTGATGTTCAAAGCGAGGGACCATTAACACAGGAGGTGATTGCGCAGCACTACGCGATTGAGCGGCTCAAGAATGAAACGTTCTATTTTCCGGCAAATAATCGAGGTAGTGAGAC
>DZBC01000204.1 GCA_022729835.1 Sulfuricurvum sp.
AATTGAGATAACGCCGGAGTCTACAGCTGTAGACAAGATAGAGCAAAAAATATTCCACGTAGCGCAAGGTGATAAGGCGTCTCTTCTCAAGGCTCTTCTTGATGATGAAGGTTTTGAAAAGGTGTTGGTATTCTCTAGAACAAAGCATGGAGCTGACAAGATAAGTAATTATCTTAAAAAATTTGAAATTTCTGCAACTGCGATACACGGAGACAAGTCTCAACGTGATAGGGATAAGGCTCTTGAGCGCTTTCGGAACGGGAATGTTCGTGTTCTAGTTGCTACTGATGTTGCTTCTAGAGGAATAGATGTTCTGAACATAACGCACGTAATAAATTACGATATTCCTGAGGAACCGGATGGTTACATTCATAGAATAGGCCGGACGGGCAGGGCTGGTAAAGATGGCGTCGCT
The DNA here is from genome assembly GCA_022729835.1 of Sulfuricurvum sp. Lineage (GTDB taxonomy): Bacteria > Campylobacterota > Campylobacteria > Campylobacterales > Sulfurimonadaceae > JAFGUB01. The sequence goes on from DZBC01000204.1 coordinate 416, forward strand.
ATATCGTTTTGCGATGGCGCTGAGCGTGGATTGATAAGGCAGATAGAGCGAATAACGAAGACTAAGGCAGCGCTGCAGCAAAATCCGACAGGAATACAGCAGCCTACGTTCAAGGAGGAGCAGAGTCATAAGTCGAAAAAATCTTTTGGCAGAAATAAGATCATGTTCAAAAAGTTTTCAAGCAAGAAGTTTTCAAGTAAAAAGAAGTCGTTTGGCAGAGCTGAATAGTAAAAGTTCAGCTAATCTATGAGCATCATATTTACGTTGCTCATAGATGTGTTTTTTTGCTTCGCTGAGAATCTTTTGTAATTGAATTTCTGCGTTTTGCCGCATAAGTAAAATGCAGTTTTGTCTTGTTTGCTTAATTTATGCGCGCAACAAAGTGGTTTGTATTCAGGCCCTCATCTTATTATTATGGCTTTGGGGGCGATGATTTTTGACCCTGGCAATAGAATAGTCCCAGGTTGCAGAACTGCGTTGCAGCCTACTTCTGTACGATCGCCCAAGCACGCGCCAAATTTAGTTAATCCTGTTGAGTGCTTTGTTCCATTTTCGTCTGATGCGTTTATTATTCCTTTGTCAAACCTAACATTTGACAATATGGCGCCAGCGCCCAAATGAGACTTATAGCCCAGGATTGAATCTCCTACGTAATTGAAGTGAGGGACTTGTACGCTGTCGAATAATATTGAATTCTTGAACTCGCACGAATTGCCTAGAACGCAGTTGCTGCCAACTATTACGTTGCCTCTAATCATTATTCCAGCGCGCAATTCGGTATTTGCTCCTATGTATACTGGTCCCTTTATGTATCCATACGGTGGCAATGAGACTGATGGATGAATGAATACATCGCCGTCTATTTGCATGGCGCTATTCGATTTGCTGTGCAGCTTTTCACCATATAAAATAGATTCAAGCGCCTCAGGAATAATTTTTAAAAAATCCCATACTGGCCTATTTTTATCAAATATAGCCTTCAATTTCGCATTTTCGAAATTTTGCAAAAATATTGTCGATGATTTCATTTTATAATTGATTAGTTTTTTGATTTGATACACAATAGCAACGTATGGCAAGCAATATTAATTCAGTTTATAGCGGTTATTCTGGCGGGTCGCAAGATGATTTCAACGATGGTGATTTTGAATCCATCGCGCAAAGAGCAAAAAAGCTTGGCGTGTCTGAGTCTGAGTATAGAAAATTTGAGCAACTGGCCGGCAATGAGGGCGTTAGTGTTGATGACTACAAGGCTACAAACGATAAAATTAAGGAAAACTTTAATTCATTGCTTAATAATCAAAATAGCGAATTCAACAAATACATACTAGAAATGGCAAAACGGCAGCATGATGAAGAGGATAGAGTAGACAAAAATGTAGGCTAAATTTTGTCAAATTATGAAAGTAAGTACGAAAGCAGGCGATTGTGGGTTCACTAATCTTGGTGGTAAAAATTTCTCTAAAGATGATCCTTTAATAGAGGCATTGGGAAATTTAGACGAACTCAATGCGGCTCTCGGACTAGCTAAGTTGCACGTGCATTGCGATAAGTATAAACATTTTCTTGAAGAAATGCAGCGATCGATTCTTTCAATATCTAGTTTGTTAATATCTGATGACGAGTGCATTAAGAGTCCTAGCGTAGAGGCTATAGAACAAGTTATAATGTTTATAGAGGAAAATTACTCTACTCCTGCGCAATTTATATGCCCTGGGAATAGCGATAGAGAGTGCTTTTTGCATTTGGCAAGAACAGTTGCAAGGCGTGCAGAGAGATCTGTAGTTAGCCTAGCTAAAGAGAACGTTATTGCACTTAAAGTCATTCCATTCATCAATAGATTGTCAGATGCAATATGGCTGATAGCGTCGATACAGTGACGCAATTGCGCAGCTGCTATTTTCGTAGACGTCTTTTTTTTTCGTAAAAAGATTCTTTCAATTTTTTGTAAATTGTTTTCATATGTATTACCTGATGAGTACTGTTTGGAGTTTCTTGTTCGGATATTTGGTTGGTGCTATTCCATTTGGCGTAATATGTGGTCGCATTTACGGAATATCGATATTTGAGCACGGTAGCGGAAATCCTGGCGCGACGAATGTTCTTCGCGTTCTTGGAAAAAAGCAAGGCTACAGCGTCTTCGCGTTGGATGCTGCAAAGGGGCTCGTCGCTGTGCTTTTCATAAATGTGTTAGGCGACACTTTCTTGTGCTACGTTGGCCTGTTCGGTGCATTGATAGGGCATAGTTTTTCTGTATTCATAAAATTTAGAGGAGGTAAGGGCGTCGCTACTTTAATCGGAGGACTGTCGTTGCTAGTGCCACTGCCTCTGTTGTCAGCATTAATTGTTTGGCTGTTGGTGTTTTATATAACTAAGTACGTTTCGCTCGCATCATTGTGCTTTTCATTCGCTTTGCCTATATTCGCTGATGTATTCGGCTTAAAAGACCATATTATGGCATTGAGTATATTTGCATTTTTGGTGATTTTTAGGCACAGACGCAACATTAAACGCCTATTGCTGCGCAAAGAAAATAGATTCTGAATATGGCGCTCGTTGTACAAAAATACGGCGGCAGCTTGATAAGCGACATAAATAGTTTGCATAAAATCGCAGACTCGATCATAGCCTGCAAAAATGCGGCAAACTCTGTGATCGCAGTCGTTTCAGCAAAAGTAGGCATGACAGATTCCCTAATGCAGATGGCAAAAGCTGCAAATCCAAATGCGTCAGGAAAAAATTTGGATATATTGTTGTCTGTCGGCGAACAGTGTTCAAGTGCGCTATTGGGGTTAATTTTAGAAAGTAGAGGAGTGCGCGTAGATGTTAAAACTGGAGCGAGAGTAGGAATTTATTCTGACTGCAATGGCGCTCTATCTGTAGACGTAGCGGCATTTAATGACTCATTGTCCAGCGGAAACGTAATAGTAGTAAGTGGTTTCCAGGCGTTGACGAGCGATTCGCACGTCGTAACGCTTGGCAGGGGCGGATCAGATTTGACTGCCGTTGTGCTAGCTCACAACTTAAATGCTTGTAAATGCGAAATATATAAAGACATAGGTTGTGTTTTGAGAATTAGTCCAAAAATTTTACCAAACGAAAATAAAATAAAAAAGCTATCGCACAGGGACGCGTTTTTAATGGCGTCACTAGGCGCCAAAATAATACAGGCGAGAGCCGCTGACTTCGCTTATTCAAAAAGTGTGCCTTTTAAAATTGTTTCTATCGATAGCGAATCTGAAGGAACAATGATAGATGGCGACGAATCAGCTTTTTCATGCGATACGTTTTGGGTAGCACTTAGCAGGTTTGAAAACGTCTATGAGGTAGATCGAGCTAACAAAGCAGTTGTCTTATCAGCTGTAAAAAGTCTAAAAAAACGCAAATGCCGCGCAGATTTTGTAG
>DZBC01000205.1 GCA_022729835.1 Sulfuricurvum sp.
CCGTAGCCGCCGAATCCCGCATCGCACAGATAGTCGCGCCCCTGCACGCGCACGATCAGCACCATGTGGGTTTTGGGGCGGCGCACGGGGTAGGTCATGGGCCGCGCACCCGCGAAATACCACTCAAAACCAAGCGCCTCAAGCGCCATCGAGAGCAAGCCGTTGACTTCGTAGCAGTAACCCCCGCGCTTACATGTAACGATCTTTTCCACAATCGCTTCGGGTGCCATCGAGGGGATACGGCCTGCTTGCACGAGCGTGTTTTCAAAAGGGATGCTTTGCAGTTGCTTTTGCATCAGTCGGGTAAGCGTGGATAGGTCGTTTGTGGCTTCGCCTTCATAACCGATGCGCGCGAAATAGTCGGCGAGGCGAAAGTTGACGGCGTTCATTTGTACTCCTTCATCTGTTGTACGCTCTCACGTTCGCCGCGCGCTTCAAGCTTCTCTATCAAGCCTGCTCTGCGCTCTTCGGAGAGGTTTTGGCCCGCTTTGACTTTGAGCGTGATCGAGGCTGGTTTGATGGCGTAGACGCCCGTTTTTTCGAGCATCTTGGTGTAGCTGGGGTTTGCGGCATCGATGCGCTCATAGAGCCCTTCGGGCTGCATTTTTTGCATCAAGGCGGTTAGAGCGTACGCTTTTTGGGCGCTCTCATCAAGGCGCACTGCCTCCCCGCACGCCACCACCGAAGCGAAAAACTGCGTCGCGGGACACGCCGAGCGGGTGTCGCTAAAGATGAGAGACGCAAAGTATTAACGTGGCCAAATTTTGGAAAAATCAAAATCAATGGTGCAGCGATCCAGCTCGAAGCGGTAGTGCTCGCTCTCGAAATCACCTACTTTTAGATAGCGTCCGTTGTGAAGAAGATAGAGTTTTACTTTTTGTTGCTCGCCGTACACGAGTGCGTAGTAGCGCACCCCTTCGGCTTCATAGAGCTCAAATTTTAAAGTTTCGTCACGTTTAGCGGTTGAGGGTGAGAGCACTTCAAAGATGACGGTAGGGGCTTTGGTGAGTTGCCCTTTGGGCTGATAGCAGATCACCATGCAGTCGGGGCGCACGACGGTATCGTCGGCAAACACTACATCTGTTTCAAAGACGGCGCTACACTGCGTGCAACCGTCAAGCGCTTCATCTAGCTGTCTAAATATTTTGCCGCTGATACGCTGATGCTCAAAACTAGGCGAAGGTGCCATAGCGTAAGGAAACCCCCCAAGCAATTCCCAATCCCCCTGCCATAAGCGGTAATCTGCAACGCTATAGTGTTCGACGTATTTAAGTGCGCCCATAAACACCCCTTGATAGCTCAAAATTAGATGTGCTTATTATAGCTTAGAAAGTGATGGGGACTATCCCCTTTTGAGATAAGCGGTGTACGGTGCGAAGCGCACGATGTCGTGGTGAGCGGAGCGTTTATCGATGCGATGGGGATGATTGCCGACATCGTGCGTCCTACGCATGGGCACTTTGCCATCGAACATCCGGGCTATCACATCGCCCGCAAGGTTTTTGCGCACCACGGTTTTGAGATGACGCCCATCGGCAAGGAAAACGACGCCTACATCATCGAAGACGATTACGACAGCGAACTCACCTACCGCTCGCGCCCCATCCCCTCGCTCCAAGGACTCGACGATGCAGGGCGCGTCATCTACATAGGCACCTTTGCCAAAGCGCTCTCACCCGCGCTTCGTATCGGCTACGTCGTCTTACCGCACGCGCTCTTTGAACGCTACAAAGCCTTCCACGGCACCTTCGCACGCGTAGGACTCATGAGCCAAAAGACGCTCGAACTCTTCATGCGCGAAGGGCACTGGGAGCGACACCTGCGCCGCGTGCGCAACCAGAGCCGCAAAAAGCACGACCTCATGAAGCAAGCCCTCATTTCCCATTTGGGCGATACCGTCGAAATAGTGAGCGAAGGCGGAGGTTTGGCGATCAACATCCGCCCCACATGCCATGTCGATTATGATCTTTTAAGCACCAAAGCCGAAGAAGCAGGGATAAAACTCTACTTCGCCAAAGAGTACTCAGGCGGTGAATGGGAAGCTCTGCGTATGGGGTTTGGCGGGTTTGAGATGGGAGAGATAGAGGAAGCCGTGGCGGCGGTTGCGAAAATCTTTTTAAGAGGAATAGAGTAAAATGTTTGAAAATATGTCAGTTTGTAAGATTCTGCCTTCTTCATTTTTAACGTACTCGTTGGTAATGCAGACTAACATATACACTCCCAAGCTGGAGCTTGGGAGCGAGACAATAAATTACCCTGCGGGAAATTTATGGAAAATTTAACAGTTAAAGAATTACATTCACTTCGAATTGCAATATTTGATAATGCAGAAAATCTACAAAAAGAAGCTAAGTTACTGTTAGATCATGAAATGTTTAGTAGAGCTTATCTTCTTGCTTATTTTTGTTTTGAAGAACTAGGAAAAATCCCAATTATAGTCGGGGCTATTGCAAAAATTGAATTGGGTGAAACTGTTGATTGGAAAAAATTAAAAAAAAGATTCTATAATCATACAAAAAAGATTACATCTCAAAACTATCATTACTATGTATTTGGTCTGGAAACTGATTTACAGAATAATAGTGATGTAGCATGGTTTGAAAAAGCTAAAAATTCAGTTAACAACTCTTTTGAAAAAAAGAACTTAGCTACATATGTAGATGCTAAAAATAAAAACTTTCTACTTCCATCTGAACAAATTACAAAAGATGAGTGCGAGGAATTGGTTGATTTTGCATTTAAGTGTTTACGAGCACATTGGCATTCAGAAACACTTACGAATCCAATACTAAGTAAGCTTGCTAATAAAACATAGTAGCGAACAAAATGGGGACAGAACGAAATGAACGAAATGCGAAATGGGAGCGAAATGGGGACAGGCTACTTTATGCTACAATTCCTTACTTGTAAGCATAAAAGGAATCCATGTAAAAGTAGCCTGTCGCCTTTACCGCTTTACCCTTTACCTGTGTCCCCCTTACCTGTTTTTGCTCTTGAGAGAGATGCATTTAGAGAAGCGTAGATAACTACAAATTGCCAATTGACTTTATTATCGTATCGCGATAATATATCCACATGATAAAAACGTTCAAGTGCAAAGAGACGGAAAAACTGTTTTGGGAAAAGCCCAGCAAAAAATTCCCTGCCAATCTCGTGATGCGTGCCAAGATTAAGCTCGATATGCTCGATGCCGCACAAGAAAAACGAGATTTACGTATCCCTCCCGCCAATCATCTCGAAGAGTTAAAAGGCAATTTGGATGGGTACATGAGTATTCGTATCAACAACCAGTTTCGCATCGTATTTCGTTTCGACGGCAAAGACGCGTATGACGTTCACATTATCGATTACCACTAAAAAGGAGACATTATGCAAGAAATTCGACCCTCCACCCATCCAGGTATCATCCTCAAACTCGAATTTGCCGAACCGCTCGGACTGACGCAGGCGCGTATGGCAGATGACCTAAGCGTGGGGATCAAGACTCTCAGCGAGCTTTATAATCAAAAACGGGGTATTAGCGCGGTAATGGCGCTCAAACTCTCTGAGTATTTTGGAACGACACCGCAATTTTGGATGACCTTGCAGGATAATTTCGATTTGTATCAAGCCTATGTCAATGAAAAAGCATCGATTCAAAAAATCAAAAAACTGCAAGTGGCGTAATCTACTAATATTCACTCGTTCCCACTCTCTGAGTGGAAATGCAGACTAATAGAAATATTATCAAGCTCTACTTCGCCCGAAGAAATGTGGAAATGGGGACAGGCTACTTTATGCTACAATTCCTTACATGTAAGCATAAAAGGAATCCAA
>DZBC01000206.1 GCA_022729835.1 Sulfuricurvum sp.
CGCCCTTAACCTCGCCAACAACCGCTTAGAAAGCCTACCTGATCTAAGCCGCCTTGGCGCACTGGTGCATCTGGATCTGCGCCGTAACCGACTCAAGAACCTTCACGAATCCTTCGCCAAGCTAAACGTCCGCTCGCTCAACCTCAGCGCCAATCGCCTCAAATCGGTCGAAGTACTGCGCTCTTGTCGCTTCTTGCGGGTGCTTGATCTCAGCGCCAACGCCATCGATGAGGCTTCGGGCCTTTTTGATGCCATGCCCGATCTGCGCAGCCTGAGTCTCGCACACAACGCCCTAAGTGCCTTCACCCTAAGCGCCCATCGCGCACTTGAGCATCTTGATCTCTCCAACAACTTTCTCACGGCACTTCCGTCCACCCTTGGAGACTTAAGCGAACTCACCACCCTTGATGCTTCCAACAATCAGATCACGACAATCACGATCACCGACGGATACGAATCGCTCGAAAAGCTCGATCTTAGCTCCAACCGCATCACCTCTGCTGATTTTGGCGCGTGCGAGATGCTCGAACAGCTCACCCTCGATGACAACCCCATTGAGCGCCTTTGCTTCGCACCCGATTTCGCGCCCGATCTGCGCCTCTTTTGCGCACAGGGATGCGCCCTTGAACGTCTCGATCTACCCCCATCACGCACGCTTGAAACGCTCTCACTCTCCGACAATCGCCTCAGCACTCCACCTGCATCGCTGCGCGAATACACCGCCTTGCAGGAGCTCGATCTCAGCAGGAACACACTTTCACGCCTCGCCGACGAACTCACAACCTTACATGTACTGCACACCCTCCTCGTCGATCACAATCCTCTGGAGCGCCACGAGACCGACGCACTGCTATCACTCAATATCGAAAACTGTGATCTGGCCATCAAACATGCGATCCTCATCGACACAGCTTTGCCTGATGATCTTAGCGACATGGCCCGACTACTAGGACAGCTCTTCTCCATCGAGCGCGATTTCGTTATCGATTTTGACACCCAGACGGCAGGCTTGACACTCTTGCTAGGAGACCCCCGCAGCCGCCTGTTTGTTGCCCGCTACCAAGGGCGCGTCGTGGGCATGATTACCATGCAGCCGCTCATCTCCAGCGCATCTGGCGGCGCCGTCGGTCAGGTCGAAGACCTCGTAGTCGATGCCACCTACCGCAACCTCGGCATCGGCACCAAACTCCTCTTGCGCACGATTCAAGAAGCGAAAGCTTTAGGATATCGACGCATCGCGCTAGGTGCGGACATGAGCAACCGCAAAGCGCTGGAATTCTACCGCTCACACGGATTTGTCAAAACCAACCTCAATATCTATCATCTCGGTCTTTAACACTTCACGAACAATTGCGGGGACAGTTTATCTATTTTTCCTCTTCCTGCCCGCTTTTTTTGGCTGGAGATCCTTGCCGATAATGTTGTTGATCATCTCATAAAAGGTATCGTCACCGCAGGGTCTACCGGTACGGGTTTTTTGCCGGATGGTCTCGATGTGGGGGTTTTGGGCTTGTAGAAATTCACGGTAATCGCCTATCGTCTCGATAGGTTCATAGTTGCTTAGCAGCAAATCCTCGGCAACTAGTTTCATCCTGTATGGGGCGCTGGAGTAGGGGTAGTCCCACGCCTCCGCTACCATTCTAGCGCGCAGAGGGTTCTGCTCGACATAGCGAAGCGCTGCAAAAAAGTGTGATTCATCAAGTACGGTAGAGAAAAAGCGCTCTTGAAAGAGATGACCCCGAAGCCCCTCTCTGAGATTGATATGAAGGGTATAGCGTCTATGGGCTTCGCCGATGGCACGTGCGAGCGCATAATCCATCTGCGGCACGACGATCAGGTGGACATGGTTGCTCATCAGACAGTACGCCACGATCTTGACACCGAAACGCTCGCATGACGCTTTCATCAACTCTTTGTAAATCTGATAATCTTCTGCATCAAAAAAGATATCCATACTGCGTACACCCCGCTGGGTGACATGATGCGGATGACCTGCTAAAACGGTGCGTGCTATTCTTGCCATGCGCGGATTGTAGCACAGATTGATTAAATAAATATACTGTCCCTCAAATAACAAGATCAACAGCCCCTAAAATCGTGGCGAAACAACACGGATTATAAAGTGCAACAACTCCAAAAGTTTTTGAATCAGTTGCACTAAGCCATGGCGGACACCACAACACGCTATCCCTCCTCTGCGACCTGTTCATACGCACATCATAAAATACAAGCGGGTGATATTTATCAATTCGGATGTGAGCTGGAGTTTTATATTGACACCGACAGGCATAAATTTACTGAAGATGTGCTGCGGTTCGACAAAGAACCCGCATGGAAAGCAGAGCTTATAGCACAACATGAAAAACTTGTCGCCTCGACTCCGAAAGAGGCCCAAAGCGAATTTTCTAAAGCTATAGCGCAAACCAATTTGCTGTCAACAGGCAAAGAATAAAACACATCAAAACTTCCGTAAAGTGGCTATCTTCTTTCCCCTGTAGTACAATGTCGCAAAAACAGGCTTTTTATGGATTTAAACGCACAAAATTACCGCGACGCATTTGAGCATAGAATCTACCGCTTCTCGCTCTTCTCGGCGGTTATCACCTCTTTGCTGGTCAGTATTATCTACACCTATGCACAGATGTATCTTGATGCCCTCTTTGGGCTTATCGCTTTTGTGCTCTATCTGGGCGTGCATCAGCTCTACCGCCAAGGCAGAATCGACTACGACCTTGCGACGCGTATCTTCGTCCTCTCCGCCGGTGTCTTGATTTTGGGTGGCTTTATGGTCTCTAGCTCGGTGTTGGATGGATACATTTTTATTATTTTGGTCCCAATTTTGGCCATCGTTTTACGCCCGAAAATCGAAGCGGTTGTGATCATCACCGCCTATTACGCCCTCTTTTTGGCGATCAATTTGCTGGAGCTGGGCGCTGTTACGATCGAGCCTCGCCTGCTGGTGCTCAGTCTCTTTGTCGAGAACATCGCGCTTTTTTTCGTCAACTCCTACGTCGATGAGACCCGACGACTGCGCTACAACCTCGTGCGTCAAAACAGCCGCTTAAGCCATGAGGTCGCCACCGATCCGCTCACCGGCATCGCCAACCGCAGATCCTTTGACGCGTATATGGCCGAACGCATCGAAACTTTTGAGCAGATGCGCAACGCTTTTGCCTTCGCCATCGTCGATATCGACCACTTCAAAGAGGTCAATGACACCTACGGACACGACAAAGGTGACGTGGTATTGCGCAAGGTGGCGCAGATGCTGCAACAATCCATCCGCGCCGATGATTTCGCGGCCCGCTACGGAGGAGAGGAGTTTGTCATCTTTTTCAACGACTGTACGCTAGAGCACGGCGCACTTTTGGCTGAGCGCATCAGAGAGCGGATCGAGCAGAGCGCCTTGCTGGATGATCGAACCCTAAGCGTGAGCATCGGCGTCGGCGCACCCGTCGCGGGCGACACTCCAAACACCCTCTTTAGCCGAACCGACGAAGCGCTTTATAGAGCAAAGCAGAAGGGTCGCAACCGCGTAATTACCATTGAAAAAAGCAATTGATACAAGCCTCTTGCCACTCCACCAAAGGCCAAACCAAAAAGAGCTTGTGCAATAAAGCATTTCGTAGTACTACCCCCGCGTCTGGAACTTCCGATCCTCTTCAGCGAGTACCATGCACCCTTTGCATTCATCGATCTCTTTGAGCATCTCAAAGATAAATTGCGCCGCAATCGCCTGATGCGTCACCATCTGTGAGGGGGCCATCGCTACGGCTTCGCCGCCGATGAGCTCCCAATCCCCTTTCCA
>DZBC01000207.1 GCA_022729835.1 Sulfuricurvum sp.
CAAAGCGCGCCGCGTCGGGGTCATCTTTGTACTTCACCACCAGCCCCGCCGCTTCGCCGATACGCCACTCTTTGAGCTTGTAAGCGCTATCAATGAGCTGATTGATCAGCACCCCGACCCCCTCTTCACCGCCGCTAAGCGCGTTTTGCGCATAAAAACTCTCAATCTGGGCGTAGTTGCTTTGTAGATGAGAGAGCATCACCCGCGCAGCGTCTCGCTTGCGCTCTGTCAGGTTCTCATCGACAAAGAGGGTGTATTCCAGAGCGTTGATGCTCTTGGTGTTGTTTTGAAAAAGTGCTATAGCCAGATCGCCGCTTTGGGCAAAAATACGATCCAGCTTACCGTGTAGATCCGTGTTGCCGATGTGAAAGGCATCGACGTTTGCGGGCACGTCGATCATCGCCTCACTCAGATCATCCGCCACATACAGAGCCTCGACGCGCTTCCATGCAAGCGCCAAATCGCGCCACAGAGTACGCAATGTCTCAAGCTGCGCCGTCTCTATGTGTGTCTGTAGTCCCCCCAAGTGGGCCTTAAGCGCCACCGCGTCGCTGTGCAACACCTGAGCGCTAATCGCGCCTAGCGTCGATTCGAGCGATACCGTCTCACCCGACGTACCGATAAGGCCGTTTTCGCCATCATAACTATTCTCGCCCATACAGCCGCCAAGCACAAAGAGCAAGGCCACTACTAAAAAATGTCTCATAGGTGCTCCAAATATTCTATTAATAGTCGGCGCCCAGAGGCGTCTAACGCTTTGAAAGCGTCGCGCGAAGCGTGCGCCTCGCCGCCATGCCACAAGATCGCCTCTTCAATACTGCGTGCTCTGCCATCATGCAAAAGGCTCTTTACATGTAAGCCCACTCCCCACAGCGGCGGCGTACGAAACTCCGACTCAGAGGCCTCAAAGACGCGGTGTCCATCACTCAGCTCTTTGCCCATATCGTGCAGCAAAAAATCGCTGTATGGTTCAATCCGCACCCCGCTCGTTGTCTCAAAGGAGCGCACATGACAGCGCGTACAGGCCAGATCGTCCATCAGTACGCGCGCTTGCTTAGCGTGTGCATACGCTTTGGATAACGGCGCCTTGAGATGGCCCAGATAAAATGCAATCGCCTCAAGACGCTCTTGGGGCAGATCAAATTCATGTCGGCCCTTGGGCGCTTCGTTACATGTAATCTGCGTTGAGGTGCAGTTTTCAAACGGAAAAAGCGGATTACTTAGCCCCATATCGTTGTGCGCGGCGTTGGCACTTTGATGCAAAAGCGAGGGCGAAGCGGCCTTCCACGTAAAGCGCCCCAAAACGCGCACACCCTCTTGCCACACATAATTAGGCCGACCTGAGATGCCGTCTCTGTCTTGATCGTCTGCATCCGCATGGGCCAAAATAGCCGCCTCGCTAAGCTGCTCGATGAGTCCAGAGCCGACCAAAGCGATGGCACGGTGCGCGGCGATGTTGGTCTGCGGATCAAGCGGTCCATATCCGAGTGCGTCGATAGCGTAGAGCGGGCGCGAGAGAGTGTAGGGGGTTGCATCATCGTAGCGCCCCTCTATGGTTTCATAGTGCACCTGTGGCGTCCCCTCAGAGGCGACCTTGGCGTTGCCGTTGACGCTAAGCTGTCCTCCATAAACCAGATCAGGTACAAAGCCAATCATACGCAAGGCGTCATCTGGAATTTTAGAGGGCTGTGAAAGCCGAAATACGAGTGCGCGTGTCACCGCGCCTTGTTCATCCACAACAGCAGCGGCACCGTTATTTGGGTGACAGGTGGTACAGGTATTGGCGCTAAAGAGCGGCCCAAGGCCATCACGCGCCGTTGTCGCGGAAGGCGCTTCGACCCAAGGAATATGAAAAAAGCTCTTGCCCAGCATCCAAAGATCGGTGGCGTGCTCATCCATGCCCCCCATAGGGTGCGTCAAGGCATTGCCGGATCGATCTGTAGTAAAAAACTCTACATGTAACGCACCGCTATCGGGGGCGCTTTGGGGATCAGAACATCCCAAAAAAAGCGTCAAGAATAAAAATGAAAAGCGCAGAGGCATTTTATTTAACCACTGTCTCTTGCGGATCGGTAACATCCTCTTCACTCAAGCCAACGCCAAAATCCGCCGCCACAAGCACCAATGCGTCACCAAGTCGGCGCATCTTGTTTTTGGCATCAATGATGTTTTGGCGCGACGCCCCATCATCAATCGAGAATGCCGCCGGGCGCACTTGCCAATCAAAGTGCTGGGTCGATTTGGCCGTCGCGTCGATGGTGGCGACGCGCGTAGCGATCTCGCTCACCAATTGGGACAAGGTGGCTTTGTTCTCGGCCTTGATCAGCTCGCCCATCGCCTTGGAGTCGCCCAGTGCCGTACCTTCAGGGTATTGGTTGCGCATAATATTGGTAAAACCTTGAAAGTTGAGCAAAATATCGCGGTGGGTGTTGTCGGAGAAGCAGGAGTGCTCATCCTCTTCGCTAGGCGTCAATACTGCCACGGCGATACGCTCGTTGGCCAATTCGGATTTCAAAAAGACCCCCATACCCCCAAAGATGGCCTTGAGCGCCGCATCCGTGGAAATATTATCTCCTGCTTCAGCGCCGCTTAGTTCACCCAAAAAGGCCTCACGGTAGCGCCCCGTATTGCCAGAGCGTTCAGTACGCCATGCCGATGCAACGGCTTCAAGATCATTCACCAGCTTCGCGGCGGCGGCACTTAGATAGGCTTTGCGGCGCTCGGCATTTCCATCGACGGTGTAGTCAGAAAGCGGACGCTGCCCCGCAGTCGTCTGTCCATGGGTGATCGTATCGGCTAGAAAATTGTCATAGTCCTGATCTTGCCCCCAGAGCAAAAACTCGATGGCGTGATAGCCCGTCGCCACATTCGCCTCGCCGCCGTTTTCATTAAGCGCAGTGAGGGCATCCACGCTGATGGTGCCAACATCAACCGCCACGCCACCGCTGGGTGTAAAGCTTGCATTGGTATCGATGATATTGCCCGATGTACGCGCACCCTCTGCATCGATGGTATAATCGATCATCGCCTCATCAAGCGGCCAAGCGTTGATCTGACCCTCTAACGCGCCGTACGCCTCTGCCACCCATCCATCCTCGGCATCAATCGCTCCGCCGCTGAGACGAAAAATCTCACTAGGGCTGTACTGTTCACGCGCGGCAATCCACGCATCTTTGGCCGCTTGAAACGTTAAGTCAGTCGGGTTGGTGTTAAAAGCCTCGATAGCGTTTTGTAGCGTTTTGGCACCTGCGAGCGCATCTTCATACGACAGCAACGCTACATGGGCATACCCACGTAAAAAAGCTTTTCGATCCGCTTCAGAGACAAAAGCGCCACTGCTTGATGCCGCACTGCTTAGTGAAGATGAGCTTTGATCGCCTCCACCCCCGCTGCTACCGCCATTGCAAGCACCCATACCCAAAACCAACGCCGCGCCGAGCGAGAGCGCTCCGACCAAATGAATCGAATTTTGCATCCCTAAATCCTTTTGATAATTATTATCGGTATCCTATAAAAAGCCAGCTTTAACCAACCTTACTTACAATAATCATTCTCAATATTGATCCATTCTGCCTTTATACATCTATCTTTGGAAAATAATTATCATCTAAGAAGCTCAAGCCTATGATACGGCTACTTTATTCAAGGAGCTCACATGAGCAAAACCCTCTTCCTTCTCACCCTCTCACTCTCCACCTGGGCCATCGAACCCATCGTTGATGCCTCATGGATAGCGTCCAATCTCAAAAATCCCTGCAAAAAACGCACCCATCCGGCCACCCGTGACGTTTTGATCCGGCCACCCAT
>DZBC01000208.1 GCA_022729835.1 Sulfuricurvum sp.
GCTGGGCGATGGGGCGTGAATGGATGTTTGAGTCGCCCTCAGTGGTCGCCATGATCAATCTGGCCATTATGGCCTTTAGCGAGAGCGGCGACGGGGTGATCGTACAGCCGCCGATCTATCCGCCCTTTATGAAATCGGTGCGCCATCAGGGGCGCGAACTGATCCTAAACCCCCTTACATGTAATGCGGACGGAAGTTACGGCTTCGATCTGGAGGATCTTGCGCGCAAGATCACGCCGCGCACCAAATTGCTGCTGCTCTGCTCCCCGCACAACCCCGTCGGGCGCGTCTGGAGGGTCGATGAACTTGAAGCACTCGTAGCGCTCTGCGCCAAACACGGCATCATTATCCTCAGCGATGAGATTCACGCCGATCTGATCTACGCGCCGCATCGTCATACGCCGCTTGGCACACTTGGCTACGAGCGCGTTATCGTCGCGATGGGGCCGGGTAAAACCTTCAATCTCGCCGGAATGGGGCTTTCAACGCTCGCCATTGCCGATGCGGCGCTGCGTGAGCGGTTTACACACGTTTATGAAGCGGTGCATTTCGGTCAGGGCAATATCTTCGCACACACCGCTTTTGAAGCGGCCTACAACGAGGGCGATGCGTGGGTCGATGCGCTGCTGCTTTATCTGGGGCGCAATATTGAACTTTTGCAAGAGACGCTGCTTGAAACGGAGCTTACATGTAAAGCACCCGAGGGCACCTATCTGGCATGGATCGACTGCCGCGCTCTGCATCTTGAAGATCGAGAACTGCGCGAGCGCTTTGTGCACGCAGGGCTGGGCTTAAGCGCGGGGCTTGGTTTTGGGCGAGAGGGAAGCGGATTTATGCGGCTTAATTACGCCGTACCATACGCGCAGATGCAAGAGGCAACACAAAGGCTAAGTGCAGCATTTTTATAACATCCTCGTATTAAAGGAGTGCTACACTATGCCTCGATATCGCAAAGGAGAGACCATGACCATCACCGTAGACGCCAACGAAGCCGTTGCCCTCGTCGCGCACAAAACCAATGAAGTAATCAGTATTTACCCCATCACCCCAAGCTCCCCGATGGGAGAGTTTAGTGACCTCTACAGCTCCAAAGGGGAGCGTAATATCTTCGGCACCGTCCCTGAGGTGTATGAGATGCAATCAGAAGGGGGGGCGAGCGGCACGGTGCACGGAGCACTGCAAAGCGGTGCGCTCACGACGACCTTCACCGCTTCGCAAGGGCTGTTGTTGATGATCCCCAACATGTACAAGATCGCAGGCGAACTTACCCCGACCGTCTTTCACGTCGCGGCCCGCTCACTCGCGGCGCAGGGGCTTTCGATCTTTGGGGACCATCAAGACGTGATGGGGGTGCGCCAGACCGGCTTTGCGTTGCTGTGCTCCAACTCCGTCCAAGAGGCGCATGACTTTGCACTGATCGCTCAAGCGGCAACGCTTGCATCGCGCATACCGTTTTTGCACTTTTTTGACGGTTTTCGTACCTCCCATGAAGTGAGCAAGATCGAAGCTTTGAGTGAATCGGATCTACGCGCCATGATCGATATGGAACTTGTCCACGCCCACCGCCGCCGCGCCCTGACGCCTGATGCCCCCGTACTGCGCGGTACGGCGCAAAACCCCGACGTCTATTTCCAAGGGCGTGAGAGCGTCAACCGCTACTACGATGCCCTGCCGAAGATTTTAGAAGAGCAGATGGCCAAATTTGCCGCGCTGACGGGTCGGCACTATAAGCTCTTTGACTACGTGGGCGCGGAAGATGCGACCGAGGTGATCGTGCTTATGGGTTCAGGCGCCGAAGCGGTGCATGAGACGGTTGAGTATCTTACATGTAAAGGCGAGAAGGTGGGGATGCTCAAAGTGCGGCTTTCGCTCCCTTTTGACATCGCCTCCTTTATCGCCGCGCTCCCCAAAAGCGTGCGCAACCTCGCGGTGCTGGACCGCACCAAAGAGAGCGGCTCCATCGCCGAGCCGCTTTATCATGATGTGGTGACGGCGCTGTTTGAGCGTCAAAGTACCCTCCCTTTTGCTATGCCGCGTATCATCGGCGGGCGCTATGGGTTATCCAGTAAAGAGTTCACTCCCGCGATGATCATTGCCATTTTCGAGGAGCTTCGCAAAGAGCAACCCAAAAACCATTTCACCATCGGTATCGATGATGATGTGACCTTTACCTCACTCTCCTATGATGAACGCTTTATTTTGCGCACCAAGGGGCAGTTTCAGGCGCTCTTTTTTGGTCTGGGTTCAGACGGTACGGTCGGAGCCAACAAAAACTCCATCAAGATCATCGGCACCGAGACCCCCAACTACGCTCAGGGTTACTTCGTTTATGACTCCAAAAAATCGGGCTCCATGACCACCTCGCATCTGCGCTTTGGGCCTGATCCCATTCGCTCTAGCTACTTGATTCAAGAGGCGGATTTTATCGGGGTGCATCAGGCGGTCTTTCTCGAAAAACTCGATCTGCTTGAGAGCGCCAAAGAGGGCGGAGTCTTTTTGCTCAACACCCCTTATGCCCCAGATGAGGTGTGGGCGCGACTGCCGCGTGTAACACAGGGCCGTATTACTGAGAAGAAGTTGCGCTTTTATGCCATCGATGCTTACAAAGTGGCCAGAGAGAGTCAAATGGGCGCACGTATCAACACCGTGATGCAGACCTGTTTTTTTGCCATCAGCGGCATTTTGCCCCAAGATGAAGCGATAGAGAAGATTAAAAAATCGATCCAAAAAAGCTACGGCGGCAAGGGTGAAGCGGTGGTGGCGATGAACTTTGCCGCTGTGGATACGACGCTTGCCAACCTCTATCAGGTCGAAGTGCCCTTACATGTAAGCTCTAAAGAGGAGCTTGCTCCGGTGCTCAAAGGCGATCTCACCCCCTTCGTGCGTGACGTGATCGGTGCGATTACGGCCTTTAAGGGCGATAGCCTCAAGGTCTCACAGATCCCCGATGATGGCACGTGGCCCACGGGCACCACGCAGTATGAGAAGCGCAATATCGCCCAAGAGGTGCCGCTGTGGGACGCCGATACCTGCATCCAGTGCAACAAGTGCGTTATGGCCTGCCCGCACAGCGTTATTCGCTCGACTATATTTGATGCCGCGCTGCTTAGTAGTGCTCCTGAGGGCTTTAGCGCCAAAAAAGCCAAGGGCAAAGAGTATGGCGAAAATGATCTCTTCAACATCTCTGTAGCGATCGAGGACTGTACGGGTTGCGCGCTTTGTGTAGAAGTCTGCCCTGCCAAAAACAAATCCCAAACCAATCTCAAAGCGATCAATATGACCCCGCAGTCGCCGCTGCGCGAGAGCGGAATCGCCCAGTGGGATTACTTCCTTTCACTGCCTTTGATGGATCGCTCTAAGCTGGATCATGGCGATCTTAAAGATTCACAGTTTTTAGAGCCCTATTTCGAGTTTAGCGGGGCGTGTCCGGGATGTGGTGAGACCCCTTATGTCAAGCTTGCGTCCCAGCTTTTTGGGGATCGCATGATCATTGCCAATGCTACGGGATGCAGCTCCATTTACGGCGGCAATCTGCCCACCACCCCATGGCGCAAAGATGCCTCCGGTCGCGGCCCCGCATGGTCAAACTCGCTCTTTGAAGACAACGCTGAGTTTGGTTTGGGCTTTCGGCTCGCCATCGACAGCCACTCGGCGCAGGCCAAGGAGCTGTTGGCACTACTCGCACCTAAACTCACCAGCGTCGAGATCGGCTTGATCGTCAATGCCCCGCAGCGTGAAGAGAGTGAAATTCAAGCACAG
>DZBC01000021.1 GCA_022729835.1 Sulfuricurvum sp.
GTGTCGCTTTCACTGACCACAGCAACGACCATTTTCAGCCGCTCTTGCTCCTGTTCGATCCTTTTTTCGAGCCGTTTTTCAGCCGAAACGTTGGTGAGGATCATCATGATCTTGGTTTGGTCGATGATGCGGTATTCGAGTCTCAAGGCCCTTTTGTTTAAAATGACCAGAGTCGGCAAGAGTGAGAGGATCGCTTTTTGGGAGCGCTCGTCTTGTTCGCCCAGCGCGCACAGCAGGGTCGATTTGAAAAAGGTGCGCTCTTTCTCTTGCATGAAGAGCAAAGCGGAGATATCGCTGCCGTCGATGCCGGCACCGAGATAGTTCAGGCATGCTTTGGAAAATTCATGCTCGATGAGAAAGTCTTGCCCAAAAGATAAAAACCCCTGTCCGGCGTTGTCGAGCAGCACGAGTACTTGACGTTTGCTGTTGCGGATCTGGGCGTTGAGGTGGCGTAGTTTTTGGTTCCACCAATACAGACCTGAGAGGATTAAAGTGGCCAATCCCAGAAGCTTCCAGATCAAGGTGTAGTCGATAATCTGCTCTTGCATGATCGAGGGCGGATAGATCAGTCCTTCGCGCACCGGGGTGGACTGGGTCATGTCGAGGAGTTTATAGGTTTGGGCAATCTGGCTGATGATGGCAGGTTTAAACGTGCCAAATAGCGGTGTACCGTAGCCGCTGAGCGTCTTAATGGTTTCGCCTTCAAAGATGAGATGCTCAAGAGATTTATTTTGGGAGTTGTACTGTTTGTGGATCACTTCAGCACTCTCATGAATGTGTTCAAATGCATAGATCCACCCCTTTTTGGAGGCTTCATAGAAGGCATCGACCAGTTTGGGATCGCGCTGGGCAAGAGCTTTGGAGGTGAAAAGAATATTGTCGTAAAAATCAAAGCCGTGTTCAGAGGGCTTAAAAATGGTGTAGGAGATGTTGCGCTCTATGAGGTGAAACGGCTCATTTGAGAGATAGGCGGTCATGGCATCGGTTTTGCCATTGATCAGGTCTTGGATATCAAAAGAGTGCGCCTGAGCGGTGTATCCGGAGGAAGAGACATTGTTGGTACGCAGCATGGCGATCAGTGACGCCATAGCGACCTGATTGGGCGCCAACATGATCTTTTTCCCTTTTAGATCACCCACGCGGGCAAGATCATCGCGCTTGAGGCTTAAAAGCACCAATGGTGAGGTCTGGAAGGTTGTTGTGATGAGATAAAGATCCTTGCCCTGCATCGCCTCAAGAATCAGCTCTGAACCGTCCAGTCCGAAATCACTTTCGCCCGACAGAACCGAAGCGGAGATGTCTAAGCCGAGTTGATACTCTTTGAAGGTTACATCAAGTCCGGCATCCCGATAAAACCCTTTCTCTTTGGCCATATAATAGCCGGCGAACTCAAACTGATGTTTCCAAAGCAGTTGCAGGCTGACTGGGTGTTCGGCGTAGAGCGAGAGGGTGAGCAACAGAGATAAAACGGCAGATCTGAACAAAATGTGCTCCTAAAACTGATACTTGAGCATCGCTTGAACAACGCTGGTGGACTCTTGAATCCGAAACGTTTTAAACGTTTTGTCGAAACGGTAGTAGATCCATTCTGTTCCAAAATAGAGTTTTTTAGACTCTAAGATCACTGCCCCGACATCATAAAGTAGCTGGTTGTGCGTCGTGAGATCGTAGCCGGTGAGATCAAGAAAACCGTTGATGATCCAGCCCCTCCAATGCTCACTTCGGTACGCGCCGCTGAGCTGCCATGTGGTATCCCATTCGATAGGGGCATTAAAAGTGCGGTGGTAGAGATTCCACGAAAAAAGCTCAAAGCCCTCTCACGTAAAATCGGCTCCGACACCTATAAGGTAGGCCACAAAATCGTGTCCCGTGTTGTATTGTGCGCTGAGGTAAAGATCGCGCACTACTCCGTGCGACAAGTCGTATCCGCTCATGCTGGAGAGTGAAAGACGCGGGCTGATCTCTGAGTAGAGCGTATGATCCGTACGCCGCTCCACGCATTCGCCCGCATCAAAGCGGCAGT
This sequence comes from Sulfuricurvum sp., assembly GCA_022729835.1. GTDB lineage: Bacteria > Campylobacterota > Campylobacteria > Campylobacterales > Sulfurimonadaceae > JAFGUB01. The sequence goes on from DZBC01000021.1 coordinate 2,024, forward strand.
GTGCTCCGTCGGTGTAATCGATAAACATGAACAGATCACCCAACGCATGGGTACGAAAATGTTCAAATGTGAGGGTGGTTTTGTGGCCGTCTTGCGTATCGTAGGCAAAGCTGTCGCCTTTAAACCCTTCAGCATAAAGCAATTGGATATTGGAAGATTCAAACGCACAAAGTAAAGATGCCGTGCCTAAAAGCACAACCAAAAGTCTGGAAACCAAATCAGCCCTTAAACAGATCGTTTAAGAGTGATTGTATATCAAAAAAACTTACATGTAAGGCTTAGAGCGCCTTGGCCATAATGCGGTTGAGTTTGGTGATGAACTCGGGGGTGTCGTCGAGTTCCATGCCGGCGAAGAGCTTGGCTTGATCAAGCAGGACGTTCGCGGCGTCTTCGATTAGGTTCATGTCGGCGGAGTCGTTGAGCTTTTTGATCAGCTCATGGTTGGGGTTGATCTGTAGGATCGGCTTGATTTTGGGCATCTCTTTGGATTGACCGAATTGGCGCATCATCTTGGCCATCATGTACTCGTGATCGTCTTGATCCTCTTTGATAGCGACGGGCGAGTCGGTGAGGGTGAAGGTGGTTTCAACCTTTTTGACCTTATCCCCAAGCGCATTTTTCATAGCTCCGGTGAGGCCTTCGAAGGTTTTTGCTTTCTCCTCTTCGGCTTTTTTCTCCTCTTCGCTCTCTTCAAATTTGGCGTCGTTGACGCTCACGAAGGTGTACTCTTTGTACTCATTGACCATTGGGAAGACGATGGTGTCGATCTCTTCGTTCAGGATCAGAACATCCAGCCCTTTGGCTTTGAAGCGCTCAAGCGAGGGTGAGTTTTTGAGCATGGAGAGGCCCATGTTGGCGCTGATGTAGTAGATCTCTTTTTTCTCTTCGCTCACCCCTTTGAGGTAGGTGTCGAGGTCGATCTTCTCGTCTGATTTGAGGCTGTTAAACTGCAAGAGCTCCAGAATCTTTTCGCGGTTACCGTGGTCGCTGTAGAGTCCCTCTTTGAGTACGTTGCCGAACTCTTTGTAAAACTTGGCATAGGTTTCGGCGTCTTTTTCTTTCATTTTGGCAAGCTCACCCAGCACCTTTTTGACTGAAGCGTTTTTGATCTTGCTCATTACTGGGTTGGACTGTAGGATCTCACGGCTGACGTTGAGCGGTAGGTCCTTGGAGTCGATCACCCCGCGCAAGAAGCGTAAATAGGTGGGCATAAGCTCTTTTTCATCATCGGTGATAAAGACGCGGTTGATGTAGAGTTTGATGCCGCTTTGATAGTCCACGCGGTAGAGATCCATCGGTGCTTTGGAGGGGATATAAAAAAGTGTCGTGTACTCGATGGCACCCTCAGCCTTGTTGTGAAACCAGCCAAGCGGTTCGCTCGAATCATGCGCGATGGAGGAGTAAAAATCTTGGTACTCTTCATCGGTGATCTCGCTTTTGGCAAGGGTCCACAGGGCGCTGGCTTTGTTGATCTGCTCGTTTTTCATCTCACTAGAGGAGGGTTTGGTCTCATTGCCCTCATCATCGTGCTCGGTAGCGATGTAGTGCTCTTTGTCCATAAAAATGGGGAAGGGGATGTGGTTGGAGTATTTCTTGACAATGCCAGAGAGACGGTAGAAATCGAGAAACTCGCTTTTGTCTTCCTTTACATGTAAGACGATCTTTGTGCCGTGGCTCTCTTGGACGGCATCGGTGATTTCGTACTCGCCGTTGCCTTCGCTTTCCCAGCAGTAGGCCTTCTCATCGAGCGCCTTTTTGGAGGTGACGGTGATTTTGTCAGCGATCATAAAGGCAGAGTAAAAGCCCACTCCAAACTGTCCAATGAGCTTGGAATCGGCTTTTTGGTCACCGGAGAGTTTTTCCAAAAAGGCCTTGGTGCCTGATTTGGCGATGGTGCCGAGGTTGGCGACGAGGTCTTCGTCGTTCATGCCGATACCGGTGTCGCAAAGGGTGATGGTTTTGGCCTCTTTGTCAAAGACGATATCGATGCGGGGGTTGAAGTTAACCCCTTTGTAAGCGTCGTCGGTGAGGGTGAGGAGATTGAGTTTGTCTAGTGCGTCAGAGGCGTTTGAGACGAGCTCGCGCAAGAAGATCTCCTTGTTAGAGTAGAGCGAGTGGATCATCAAGTGAAGCAGTTGATTGACTTCGGTCTGGAATTGATGTTTGGCCATGTTAAAAATCCTTCTTGTCTGAAATTTGTGCTGTGGATTGTAGCAAAAAAAGTTAATGTATGCAAGTTAAATCAATAAACTTTAGTCTACTCGTATCATATATGGTGATACAAAAATAATATCGCCAAAAATTTTGAACAGTGGTACAATATTTGTGTTCGTAATACAAAAATCGAAAAAGCAAAGGTTGATTGTGAACGTACAGACGAGAGAGCAAGAGTACTTTTTCCCAAAAGATCGGTTGTTGGTCAGTAAAACCGATAATCGTGGGATCATCATGTATGCCAACGAAGCGTTTATCACGATCGCAGGCTACAAAGAGGAGGAGTTGATCGGCAAACCGCACAATCTGGTGCGCCATCCGGATATGCCCAAGATGATTTTCAAGATGCTTTGGAGCCGTCTGAATGCCGGTAGTGAGATCAACGCCTATGTCAAAAACCGTTGCAAAGACGGCGGCTATTATTGGGTTTTGGCCAATGTGACCCCTTCGCGTGACGTCAGCGGCAAAACCATCGGATTTCATTCGACCAGACGCAACCCATCCGCAGAGGCGCTGGCGGTGATCAAACCGCTCTATGCCCAACTACTTGATGCAGAAAGATCAGGCGGCATCACTCGAAGCGAAGCGCTACTTGAGCGTATTTTAGAAGAGAAAGGGGTAGGTTATGAAGAGTTTGTCGTCTCTCTCTAAGGTGCGGTTCACCAACTACGCGCACATTGTCGTCGTGTTGCTTGGGATGGTGATTTCATTGGCCTTTTTTGAATTTCATTGGGTGACGCTACTGTTTAATTTGATGAACATATTAATCGCTTTGTATGCTTTTGTACATATTCGTATCACAGAATCGAGCATCGCGGATTCGGTGCGGATGATGGCTTGTGCATCTACGGGGAATCTCGAAACCCGCTTAACTTTTGTCAAAGGTGGCGGTGAACTCGAACGTTTGGGACATGATCTTAACAATCTTTTTGATGAGATCGAGAGCTTTATCCGCGATATTAACACTTCAATCGAATATGCGAGCAAAGATTATTTTTTTCGACGCGTTAGCACGGTGGGGATCAATCCTGCATTTACCAACACCGGCGCGCTCATCAACCGAAGCATCGACGCGATGGAAGTGGAGAGCAGAAGTAAAGCACAAGAGCTTTTTGTCTCTGAATTGGACAAGACAGGCAAGAATCTGGCAGATAATTTCAAAATTATTCAGCGACAATTGCTTGAAAATAATCAAGGACTACAGCTCTTGGCAAAGCAGTCACGTGATAGTGCGGAGCTGTCCCGCTCCAATACGACTGTTGTCTCTACTATGAGTGATAACGCTCAGCGGCTGAGTCAAATCGTCTCAACCAACAATGAGGCGGTCGATGCACTAGGACAGCGCTCCAATGAGATCAATTCGGTGGTAGGATTGATCAAGGATATCGCCGATCAGACCAATCTGCTCGCGCTTAATGCCGCCATCGAAGCGGCGCGTGCTGGAGAGCATGGACGTGGCTTTGCCGTCGTCGCCGATGAAGTACGAAAGCTCGCAGAAAAAACCCAAAAAGCGACACAAGAGATCGCTATTTCGGTGCAGACTTTGCAGCAAGAGAGCATGAGCATTTCCGAGAATTCAACGGCGCTTTACGAGATTGCCGAGCAGACAAGACAGAGTGTCGATGCGCTAGAGGTGAGTATCGAGAAGTTCTATGCAACAACCGATTCCGTGATGCACTCCAGTGAAAACATGCAAAACCGCAATATCGTGGTCTTGGCAAAAATCGATCATATTTTGCTCAAAGCCGATGCGCTTGAGGCGATTGAGCGTTTTAAAGCCAAAGCGATACCCGATCATCATACATGTAACCTTGGCAAGTGGTATGCCCAGATGCGCCAGAGTGCATTCGGTCGACTTAGAAGCTTCAAAACGCTTGAAGAGCCGCATCAAAAGTTCCATGAGGTACTTAAGCAGGCGCTCTCTTATTTGGATCATGGAGATATCTTGCACCATAAAGAGAAGATTAAGATGCACTTTGAGCAGGCTGAAGCGCAAACCGGCATACTTTTTGAGACAATGGACCGCATGCTCATCGAGCAGCACGAGCATCAATAGCTGATATTACAGAGATAAAGCCCCTGCGCGGGGGCGAGGTCGCGGGAGTGTACCTGCTTACATGTAAGCTGTTCTAACAGCATTTGCGTGTTGAGTACTCCTTGGTTGATCTGTAGTAAAAACCCTACCATCAAGCGGATTTGCGAACGCAAAAAACCGTTTCCCTCAAAGATGAGCACCCAGTATCCACGGTGGTAATAACAGCGGGTTTTGACAATCTTCCGTACGCTCGTGTGGGTGTCGTTGCCCGTTTTCATAAAATGGATGAAGTCGTGCTCGCCTTCAAATAGACGCATCGCTTCGCACAGCGTTTGCGGGTTGAAGGTGGGTGTGAAGGTGACGAAACGCGCCTCAAAAGGGTTGGGTTCGCGGGTTGTGATCAGGTAGCGGTAGGTGCGTTTGCGTGCGCCGAAGCGGGCATGAAAGGTATCATCCACAACCGCGATTCTTCTTACATGTAAGGCAGAGGGGAGATGGTGGTTGAGCAGTGCACGCAGTTTGTCGAGGTCGCTCCAAAAAGGCGGAAGTGTGAGATGCACGATTTGGCGGGTGGCGTGTACGTCGCGGTCGGTGCGTCCCGAAGCGACGGGTGTGTCACCAATACCAAGGTTGCGTAGCGCACGCTCGAGTGTGCCCATCACAGTCTGCGCGGTGGATGTCTGTACCTGAGAGCCCATAAAGGCGGAGCCGTCGTAGGCCAAGGTGAGCTTGACCTTCAAAAGCGTATGGCCACTTTCTGGTGGTAGAGCCACAGGCTCACACCCAGAAAAAGCGAGATTACCACCGGAATGGTGTAAAACCACAGCAGGTCCTGTAAGCCCAAAACGGCGCCGTAGTAGAGCAGCACTGCGCCAAAGAGCGAGAGGTAGAGATGCCCTTTTCGATGGCGTTCATGGACAATGCCGATTGCACCGACAAAGTGCAGGCTGATAATGGGAAAGAGCGCGAGCAGAATATCGGTGATGAACATCTTGATCTTGCGTTCGCGGCGCTCTGGATCGAGCCAGAAGTTGATTGGGGTGTGGTAGGTGCGCAGATCGGTGGTGAGCAGATTGTTGATGGCGGCCTCTTTGAAGTCCATCTGGGAGAGCTTCTCGTCGGTGTAGGCAAAGCCTTTGCCCTCTTCGAGTTTGAGCGTCAAAACGCCACCTTCATTTTGTACAGTCGCTTTTTGAGCACCCACGAGCAGCTCTTCACCCTCTTTTTTGTGAAACAAGAAGACGTCGCCGTAGCTTTGATCCTTGTTGGCCTTGCCGATGTAGAGCAGCCAGTCGCCAAAGACGTGGCCAAATTCGGAAGCGGAGAGGTTGAATTTGGCTTCGGACTGCTTGATGCGCAAAAAGTTGGTCGAAAGTGTCGTGGCATGGGGGAACATCACGAAAAAATCAAAGACCAGTAAAAGGCTCAGCAGCAGTGCAGGCGTGCGCAGGGTGCGCAACACAAAGCGCGGCGTGATGCCGAGGCTAAAGATGGCAACCATCTCGTTGTCGCTAGAGAGCCGATGCAGCGCAAGGGCGGCGGCGATCAAAAAAGTGACGGGCAGGGTGTAAAAGAGCAGCTCGGGCAGGATAAAGAGATAGAGCATCCCCATCTCGCCCAGACTTACCCGAACAACCGCAGTGTAGGTGGCGAGCTTGATCATAAAGATCACCGACGCGATGGCAAAAAGCGGAATGAAGATCGAAAAAAAGAGGATCGTAAAGTGCGAGAGGATATAGCCGCGCAGTCTATCCATAGAGACTTTCCAGATAGGCGGCAATGGGGGTGTCGAAGATAAAGACGATCCACGTCGCAAGGGCTAAAAAGGGGATAAAAGGGAGTTGTAAACTCTCTTCGTTGTCCTCTTTGCGCAAGATTAGCATCGCCGGAAGTGCGAGTAGCGCAGAGAGAAAGATCGCTGCGAGTGCGAGTTTGCCCCCAAGCAGCGCCCCCATGGTGGCGGCGATCATGATGTCGGCCTCGCCCATCGCCTCTTTTTTGATGGCGTAGGAGAGGTAAAAACGCAGCAAGGTGAAGCCTCCGGCAAAGAGCAGTGCGAGCGTGGCGTGCTCAAGCAGCATCGGCCATGAAAAGGCGCTGATAATTGCTAAGCTAAGGGCTGAGAGGTTGAGCGAATCGGGCACCATTTTGTAGTAAAAATCGATGACGGAGAGCGAGAGCAGCAAGATAAATACCAGCGTGATGCCTAGTGTCGGCCATGCGATGCCAAGCTTCAAAAAGGTCGCGACAAAGATCAGGCCGCTGAGCAGCTCGACAATAGGGTACTGCGCGGAGATCGGCGCACCGCAAAAGGCGCACTTTCCGCGCAAAAAGAGCCACGAAAAGAGCGGGATGTTGTGCCAGGGTTTGAGCTTGGCGTTACATGTAACGCAGTGTGAGGCGGGAAAAGCGACACTCTCCTCTTTGGGGATGCGCACGATGAGCACGTTGGCAAACGATCCGATCATTGTTCCGAGTATAAAAATCAGCAGCCATTCCATGCGCTAAATCCCTCCAAAGCGGCGTTCGACGGTTTCGAACGAAGTGAGTATGGATTGTAGCTCATCGGTGCTAAAGTCCGGCCATAGGGTGGGGGTAAAAAAGAGTTCGGCGTAGGCGGCTTGCAGGAGCATGAAGTTGGATAGCCGCTGATCACCTCCGGTGCGGATGAGCAGATCGACCTCCATTGCTACATCCAGCGCTTGAAGCAGATGCGCTTCATCAATAGGGTCGTGACGCTCAACCATGCGGCGCAGGGCGCGCACCACCTCGTCGCGGCTGCCGTAGTTGAGCGCGAGCGACTGGACGAGTCCTTTACATGGTGAGGTAGCCTCTTCGACTTCACGGATGGTGCGTTGTAGTTGGGGTGAAAAGCGTGAAAGGTCGCCGATGGCTTCGAAGCGGACATCGTGCGCGAGATAGACTTCAAGCTCGTTCTTGAGCCAGCGCTCCAGCAACTTCATCAAAAACTCCACTTCGAGTTTGGGGCGTTTCCAGTTTTCGGTGCTAAAGGCGTAGAGGGTCAGCCGCTCGATGTGCGGATGGTTGGCACAAAAAGTGGTGATGGTGCGCACCGTCTCCGCACCGCGCTCATGCCCTTTGACGCGCGCCATCCCCCGACTTTGCGCCCAGCGCCCGTTGCCGTCCATGATGATGGCGAGGTGGCGGGGAGTGTTCACGCCTCAAGCCTTTTGGCCGCGTCGAGTAGGTGTAGCGCGAGGGTGAGCTTGTCGGCTTTGGGCAGAATCTGTGTTTGTGAGCGGGTGATGAAATCGATCTGGTGGATTTCGGTACCGAAGCTCTTAGTGCCTTCGAGTAGGTTTAGACAGACCGCATCGACTCTTTTGGCATCAAGCAGCGCGGTCGCGTTTTGGTGCGCGTTAGCGGCGTCCATTTCGGCTTTGAAGGCAACGGTAGTGATTCCCTCTTTGCCAAGATCGCTGAGGATGTCGATGTTTTGCTCCAGCTCCAGCGACCATGACGCGCCCAGATCGCTCTTTTTGAGTTTGCCGTGTTGGGGGTAGCGCGGCACGTAGTCGCTCACGGCTGCGGCCATAAAGAGAAAAGGGCGTTTTTGAATCAGACTGATCTGCTCTTGGTGCATCAGCGAGGGCTTGGAGAGTTTCCCTTTTTTGGCGATGCGCACCGACTCCTCTAAATACTCAAACATCTCTTGCGTACCTGTAACGTCGATGGTGTGGATGGGGGGCAAAACCTCCTCTTTGCGCGTGGCGATCAGGTTGACGTCGGCGCCGCGAAGATAGAGTGCGGTGGCGAGCGCGGAGGCCATTTTACCGCTGGAAAAGTTGCTCAAATAGCGCACGTCGTCGATCTTCTCAACCGTACCGCCGCCTGTGACAATGACGCGGCGATCTTCCCAAAAAGGCTCTTTGAGCAGCGCTCTGGCGGCAGCAAAGAAGATCTGTATCGGCTCTGCAAGCGCTCCGTCGCCGACGCTTTGGCACGCCAGCTCCTTGCTTTGGGTGGCGATGAGCTCAAAACCCGAGAGATTCAGCATCTTGAGCGAGCCTTGGGTAATGGGGTTGTGCAGCATTTGGGTATTGGCGGCGGGGGCGAGCAGTTTGGGGCCTGCAAAAGCCAGAGCGCTTTGGGTGAGGAGATTGTCAGCCAGACCGTTGGCCAGTTTGTTGATCGTATGCGCCGAGGCGGGGGCGATGAGCAGCAGATCAGCCCAGTGGGCAAGGCCGATGTGGTTGTGATCGCTTGCCCACGATTCGCCCCCTTCAACCAGTACCGTGCGGCGGCTGAGCGTCTCAAGGGTGAGCGGCGTGATGAACTTCTGCGCCGCGTCGCTCATCACCACACGCACCTCCGCGCCGGCTTTGATGAAGAGGCGCACAATCTCGGCGCTCTTGTAGGCGGAGATGGAGCCGCTTACCCCTAGAGCGATCTTTTTGCCGCGCAGCAGATCGGGTGCGATGGTCACGCTTTTGTCCCGAAAAATTTATAAAAGAAGCCCTCAACCAGCGCCATTTTGGTGCGGCTGATCGCCAGTGCACCTTGAGTGACGTCACGGGTGACGGTCGTTCCTGCGGCGACGATCACGTCATCGCTGATACTGCAGGGTGCGACGATCTGCGTATCGCTGCCGATAAAGACGTTTTTGCCGATGCGGGTTTCGTACTTCTTTTTGCCGTCATAGTTACATGTAATGGTGCCCGCTCCGATGTTGCTGCCCTCATCGATAAACGCGTCGCCAAGATAGCTCAGGTGCCCCGCTTTTGCGCCCTTAAGGCGGGTGTTTTTGGTTTCGACGAAGTTGCCCACATGGGTGCGCTCCAGATAACTTTTGGGCCGTAGATGCGCCATCGGGCCGCAGTCGGAGTCGATCATCACGCTCTCTTCGACGACGCTGTGCGCCTTGATCGTGGATCTTGTGATGCGGCTTTTGCCGGTGATGCGCACGCCGTTTTCGACCACGCACTCCCCTTCAAAGACGACGTCGCTCTCGATGTAGATGGTGTCGCTCAGTTGCATGATCACGCCTGCTTCCATCCAGTGGCGCTTGAGGCGCTCTTGGTGGATCGCTTCGGCTTGTGAGAGGTCAAACTTGGAGTTAACCCCTTTAAAGTGCTCTTCACTGACGAGTAGCGGCTCTACATGTACGCCCTCACGCCGCGCTAGGGCGATCACATCGGTGAGGTAGTACTCTTTTTGGGCATTGGCATTTGAGAGCATTGGGATGTAGCGGCGCAAAATGTCGCGCGAAAAGGAGTAGACACCTGCATTGACGAAGTTTACATGTAACTCTTCGCTCGTGGCATCTTTTTGCTCCACGATGCGCTCGACGCCTCCTTCACCGATGATGACGCGCCCATAACCGTCAGGATTGTCTAGCTTGAAGATCGACATGACGATTGCTGCTTGCGCACTTAAGAAGCCCTCAAGTGCTTTTGGGGTGATGAGTGGCATATCGCCGTTGAGCACCAATACGCGCTCATGTTTGGGCTCCACGCCCATCATGGCCCCGCCGGTGCCGGGGAAATTGTCGGTGTCTTGTTCGACAAATCTTACCCCTGTAAACTCGGCCATTGCTTCGCGTACGCACTCTTTTTGGTGGGCGATCACGATGATGACGTCGTCGCTGAGTTCCAAAGCGCAGCGTGTGATATGGTGCAACATGGGTCGGCCGCTGATGCGGTGGAGTACCTTGGCGGTATCAGACTTCATACGGCTGCCTTTGCCGGCGGCGAGGATAACGATGGAGAGGGACATAGCTGGCCTTCTTTGCTAAATAAAGTGAAGCGAGATTATAGCACCGCCCGCTTAGGCGGGGATGATAGCGTGGGTGCCTTTGAGGGTTTTAAGCTTTTTATTGCGTGCTTGGAGGGTAGTGTAGTTTTTTGAAGCGTTGGAATCGACGAAGATCCATTCAGCTTCTGTTGCTTCTTGCGTAAAGGTGACCAGCATAAAGCCACGGTTGTTGGCGTTGAAGTATACGAGATCTTGAACCAACTCGGTGATGACGACCTCGAACTGTTGCGCCAATGCGTCGCTGGAGAGCCCAGCGTACTCTTCCATACCGGGTGAAGTGATGGATGTGGTGGCAAATTCTACGCCGACAGGAACAGTGGGTTGGTAGGTGGCATCGAACATTTTAATCTCGTTGGCCCATGCGTTGTGGGTGTCTCCGGAGAGGACGATCAGGTTTTTGCCCAGAGTAGCGGCAGTTTGCAACACTACTTCGCGGCTGTAGCCGTAGCCATCCCATGCGTCTAGGTTGTAAGGTACGACGGTGGCGAGGCGTGCTTTTTCGGCGTCGGTGACGGTGGGGTCACCCATGTTTAGGCGCATTTTGATGGTGTAAAGTTCGGTAAGCATCGTGGATAGTTGCGCAAGCAGGGCATTTTTGGCATCACCCGTAGTGTGCTCGAGCTGGGCGATAACGAGCAGCAGTTCAGCCGGAAGCATCATGCGACCCATCAGCACCTGCTGGGCGAGCACCTGCCATGTGGCGGTGGATGCGGCCATTTGGCCTTGGAGCCATTGAGTTTGAGACTGGCCCATGATGGAGCGGTTGGCGTCCATGATCGCAGAGACAAACGCGCTGCTGTCGCCTTGGAGCAGGGTAGGAAAGTCGCTGTAGCTAAGCTGCTCGTCGCGGCCAATGACGCGGGTGTCGAGCATGTGTAGGCTGAGCAGATCGCCGTAGGTGAAGCTACGGTAGATGGTCTCATAGTTGCCATCAGCGTAGGGGCGGATCGGCAGCCACTCGAAGTAGGCTTGCAATGCGCTCGCTTTACGCTCATCAAACGAGCCTTCGCTTGCATTGTGGTTTTCGGCTCCGTCTTTGTAGGTGTCGTTGGCGATTTCATGGTCATCCCAAACCACAATCATCGGGCAAAGGGCGTGGATGGCTTGTAGGCCTGAGTCGGTGTGGTAGAGGGCGTAGCGTTTACGGTAGTCATCAAGTTTGAGCAGTTCGGTGTTGTTGTCTGAGGGCAGTACGCGACCATACTCAGCGGCGTTTTGGGTCGCATAAGCCGGAGTGACGCCATCATCTGCAAACATACCGTATTCGTAGATGTAGTCACCTAAGTGGATGGTGGCGTCGAGATCGATGATTTTGGCAGATTCGGTGTAGGCGTTGAAGTGACCGTTGGGGTAGTTCGAGCACGAAAAGACAGCGAATTTGGCCTGTGAGAGCGCACCTTGTGGCAAGGTTTTGGCGCGGCCCGTGGATGAGATTACACCATTACATGTAAAGCGGTAGAAGTAGGTAGTGCCGGGTTGGAGATTTTGAAAATCGACCTTGAGCGTGTAGTCGTGCGCAGCGCTGATTGTGGCTACTTCGCCTGCGCGGACAAGGTTTTTAAACGTGTCGTCGATGGCGACTTCGTAGCGCACTTCGAGACTGTCGGTTGTGGAGAGCGGTGTAACGCGCGTCCAGAGGATCACCCGATCGTGCAGTGGATCACCGCTCGCGACACCGTGGTTGAAGGCGACGTTTAACGCCTGCTGGCTGGAAGAAGAGCTACTTGCAAGAGAGCTAGAGCTTGATGAATCATTATCATCAGAACCACAACCGCCTAATCCTGTCGAGACTACGAAAGCCCCCATGCTCAATGCCGAAGCAACCAAAAATTCTCTACGTGTGGTGATGCGCATCTATAAACACTCCTCTGATTTTTTTAGGAGTCTAGCGATGAAGCGGCACAGAATGGTTACGGATGGTTACGGCTTGGGAAGGGGGTGTGAAATTTAGGAGGGAGGCTTTAGAATGGCTGTTTGCAAAACAAGTAGTCAAAAGTGCTAAAAATAGAGAAAATAGAGTGACAGCATACATATTTTAATGCCACTTACTGAATTATTCTACGGGTTGAAAACGGTATGTTTGCTATCGTAAGTGTCTTTGCCATTAGCAAAAGAGATCAAGAAAAAGTCTATTTTTAAGCTTTTGAGCGTATCAACAGACAGCCCTACAATCGCTCAGGAAAAAGCACCGACCCAAGGCGCACCATTGTAGCCCCGCAGCGGATGGCGAGCTCAAAATCTCCGCTCATGCCCATGGAGCAGACGGTGGCGTTTGGGAGTTTTTCGAAGATGCGGTGGGTGGTTTCGAAGCTTTTTCGGATGGTGGGTTCGTCATTCACGTGTGCGCCGATGCTCATGACCCCTTTGAGACGGATGCGGGGGCAGAGCTGCGTTATCTGCGCGTAGGTTTCAAGGGCGGCTTCGGGTAAGACGCCGCTTTTAGACTCTTCGTAGGCGCTGTTGATCTGCATTAGGGCATCGAGGCTCCTCTCTTGACGTTCCAGACGCTCCTCAAGGGCTTGGGCAAGATCGAGCGAGTCGAGCGAGTGCATCAAAAAAGGGTCGAGTTCGAGCAGGTTGTTGATCTTGTTTTTTTGCAGAGAGCCGATGAAGTGCCACTCCAGCGGCAGTTCAGAGAGTGCGGCGCTTTTGTCGCGCAGGTCTTGCACGCGGTTTTCGCCAAAGGCGCGTTGACCGATGGCATAGAGTGCGCGTACCGCTTCGGCGTCCACATATTTGCTCACCGCGACGATTTTGACGATGTGGTGGCCGCTTACATGTAAACGTGCCTTTTCGATTTTTTCGATCACCGTGTCGATGTGGCGTTTGTACTCCAGCGTATCCATGAGGTTCCTTACATGTAAAGAGGTGGAGTATTCTAGCGAAAAAGCGCGGCGCGCTACCGCTTACTCTGCGAGTTGAGAGCCGATGATGATGCCAAGCGTGGTGCCGATGATAATGGCGTCGGTAGCATCGAAGCGGTTGTGCGACGAGTGGTGGTGGATGACCTTTGCAGGCCGATAGGTTTGATACTGGGGCTTGTGAACGTATACATGCTGTGGTCGATAGTATTGGCCG
>DZBC01000209.1 GCA_022729835.1 Sulfuricurvum sp.
AGAAAATCATACGCCAAGCCGCGCGGGTTGAAGAGATACCAGTAGTTACTCTGCGCCCCCATATCGAGCAGCCCCGCCGCCAGACAGACCAGATGGTCGATGATGCGCGAAAGCTCGCTGAGGATCACGCGAATAAAGATCCCCCGATCGGGCAGTTTGATGCCCATCATCTCCTCTACTGCCTTGCAAAAGCCGATGTTATTCATCAGCGCCGAGCAGTAGTTGAGCCGGTCGGTATAAGGGACGATCTGATTATAGGTGTGGTTTTCGCACGACTTCTCAAAGCCTCTATGCAGATAGCCGATCTCGCTGACGCCTGCTTTGATCTCTTCGCCGTCAAGTGCTACGAGGGTGCGCAGCGTGCCGTGGCTGGCGGGGTGTGAGGGGCCGAGGTTGAGCAGCATCAGGTTGTCACGCTCTACATCCAGACCCTTACATGTAAGCAGCGGCGCCATCTCGTCCATGAGATCCTGCGTCTGGGTGCAGTACTGCCCCTTGGTGATGGCGTAATCTTTGCGCAGCGGATGGCCGACAAACTCCTCATGGTTGAGTATGCGCTTGAGGTTTGGGTGGCCTTCAAAGCGCAACCCAAACTGATCAAACACCTCCCGCTCCAACCAATCCGCCGCCTCATAAAGCGGGGACAGTGTACTGATTGTTTCGTCCTCATTCACGCTTACATGTAAGGAGACGAAGCGATCAAAATCCCCATGACGCAGATGATAAATCACCCCGAAACGCTTTGAGTCTTTGCGCGGCGCGTAGAGGTAATCGACCCCTACGATATCGAGCAGCAGGGTGTAGCCTTCGTTTTTGAGTGATTCTATGTGCGCTAAAAGGTCGTTACATGGTAGCTCAGTCATCAAACCGCCCCTTAAACCCTGCATGGCGCTCCTCTAAGGCGCGCTCCTTCCAGAGGCTCTCTTGGATCTTGACAATCGCATCGAGCACCGCTTCGGGTCGCGGCGGACAGCCGGCGATGTACACATCCACGGGGACGATCTCGTCAATGCCTTGGAGTGTGGTGTAGTTGTCATAAAAGCCGCCGCTGCTGGCGCACGCGCCCATGGCAATGACCCATTTGGGCTGGGGCATCTGGTCATAGATCATCTTGAGGATGGGGGCTTGTTTGTAGCTGATGGTGCCGGCTACGAGTAGCAGATCGGCCTGACGCGGGGAGAAGCGCAGCACTTCTGCCCCAAAGCGCGACACGTCGTAGCGACTCGCGGCTGCGGCCATAAACTCGATGGCGCAGCACGCCGTGCCAAAGACCATCGGCCAAAGCGAGCTTTGACGCCCCCAGTCGATCACCGCCTCAAGGCGCGTGGTGATGATGGCATCGCCTAAAAGATGGTTGCTTACGTCCATTGGAGCACCTTTGATTTATAGACATAGATCAGCCCCGCAATGAGAAGCCCCATAAAGACAAACATCTCCAACATCGCAAAAAGCCCCAGGTCGCGAAGGTTCAGCGCCCACGGAAACATAAAGAGCACCTCCACGTCAAAGAGCAAAAAGATGATGCCAACGGTATAAAACTTGATGTTGAAACTATCATAAGCGTCGCGGTGGGTGAGGCGCACGCCGCTCTCGTAGGGTTCGTTCTTGCGGGTGTTATCCTCACGCGCCCCGAGGTAGCGGGTGAAGTGAAACAGAATCGGCAAAGCGATCACCAAAAGGGCGATCACGCCGGAGGCGAGTAGGAGGTTTGGGGTCACGTCGTCACTTTGTTCGGATGAAATTGGCATATCATACCCAAAAGCTGAGACGATTGCATTTCAAGCCTGAGAAGTTTTCTTTTTAACCCAGCAGCGTCTTGACGCACTCGTTGATGCGTTTTCCGTCTGCCCCTGCACCGATGCCGGTTTTGGCGGCTGCCATCACTTTGCCCATATCTTTGACGCTCGTAGCGCCCACTTCGGCAATAATGGCTTTTAGAGCTTCGCAGAGTTCCTCATCGTTGAGCTGTCTGGGCATATAAACTTCATAGTAGGCAACTTCGGCGGCCTCTTGGTTGTAGAGATCTTCGCGTCCGGCGGCTTTGTATTGGGTCATGGAGTCTTGGCGCATTTTGAGTTGTTTGACGATAATGGAGATGACGTCTTCGTCGCTGAGCTCTTTACGCTCATCCACTTCGATCTGTTTCATGGCGCTGTCAAGCAGTCTCAGCGCGTCGCGTTTGGCGGCGTCTTTGGCTTTCATAGCATCTTTGATATCGTTTTTGATGGTTTCGCGTAGGGTCATAGGGGTTCCTTGGGATGGTTTTGGCACATTATAGCCTAATGTGCTACTCGGTTTTTGCCCTGTTGTTTGGCTTTGTAGAGGGCTTCGTCGGTTCGTCCGAACCAGCTTGCCGTGTTGTCGCTACGGCGTAGTTGGGTCACGCCGAAGCTGGCGGTAATGGTGATCGTCTTTTGAAACTCTGCGTGGGCGATAGCATGGCAGATCTTTTGGGCTACATGTAAAGCTTTTTCAAGATCGGTATCGGGCAGCAAGATGATGAACTCTTCGCCGCCCCAGCGCGCGGCTATATCATGTTTACGAATGCTGTGTGCGATGGTGTCGGCAACGTGTCGGAGAGCCTTGTCGCCAAAGAGGTGACCATAGGTGTCGTTTATTTTTTTGAAGTCGTCGATATCGCAGAGGATGAGTGAGGCGTGTTGGCGGTTGCGTTGTTGGCGGCTGAATTCGAATTCGAGCAGATTGTTGAAGTGGGTGCGGTTGTAGAGTTTTGTGAGTGAATCGACCGTCGCGGCGTGTTCGAGTCGTTTGCGCTCATCAATGCTCTCTTTGATAGCGACGTAGTGGTGTGGTGATGATGGCGACACGTCGAGGGTATGCAGATAGAGATTGACCCAGAAGGGCGCTTCGCTTTTGTGGCGCATCAAAAGTTCTCCGCTCCAATGATCCTTAGCAGTCAAAAGATCAAATATCGGCGCATCTGGGCAAACATCACACAATGGACGTCCGATCAGCTCTTGAGTGTCGAAGCCGATCATGCGGCAGAAGGTCTCATTGACATTGCTAAAACAGCCCTGCTCGTCAAAAAAAGAGATAGCGACGTGCTGGTGGATAATCCCGCAGAGCTGGGGGATCAGCGCGGAGTTTTGATATAGCATCGTTCGAAGAGTTCACGGCTATCTTGGTCGTTTTGAAAGCGTTCTTCGAGAAGCTTCATAAAGGTTGAGGGTGGCTCCATGTAGAGTCGTTTGAACTCCTTGATGAAATGCGATTGATCGAAAAATCCACACTCCATCGCGGCGGAGGCGTTGTAGTCGTTGTGATAGAGGTGCTGGAGCATGGCGTTGAATTTGAGATATTTGATGTAGGTGGCGAGGTTGATGCCGACATATTTTTTAAAATAGCGATACAGGGTCGCTTCGGAGAGGCCAAACTGTTTGCCGACTTTGGAGACGCTGGTCGTGGCATAGTTTTTTTGGATGAACTGCATGATGTCGAAGATCTTGTTTTTCATCATCTCTTCGACGTTTTGGGCGATGTAGTGCTCTTGGAGATATAAATTAATACTCCGTTCAAACGCAAAGGGATCATCTTTGGCGATATCGCAAGGCAGGGTGACAATACGATCCACATAGTGCGCTGCGCTCTGGTTGGAAAAGAGATAAAAAGTACAGGGCTTGAACTGGATGAGTGCGACCGGATTTTTGAGCGTGATGTAAAATCTGCGGTTGTGCTTGGTTTTTCCCAGTAGATAGGCACCTTCGGT
>DZBC01000210.1 GCA_022729835.1 Sulfuricurvum sp.
GAATGGACGGAAATGTTCCCAGTATGCCTCAAAAAGTTCTTTTTTCGCGTGCCCATACCCATAGGCGCCGTGTCTGAGTTTTTCTGCCATGCTACTTGCATTTTCTTCGCTTGCAAAAAGTTTATAGAGTTGATATGGAATACATTCATCTGGATTTTTAGGTTCATCAAGTCCTTTTGAGTCGGTTAGCAGTCCCATGATCTTTTTTTTGATATTTTTCTCATCGCCGAAGAGTTCTATTGTGTTGTTGTAACTCTTGGACATTTTTTGTCCATCAATTCCCGGAACTATTGCTGTCTCATCTTTGATTATTGCCTCCGGGACAACAAGTATATCTCCGTAACGATTGTTGAATTTTATGGCAATATCGCGACTTACTTCGAGATGTTGTTTTTGATCCTTTCCGACTGGTACAAGATTTGATTTGTAGATGAGTATGTCGGCGGCCATCAAAACGGGATATGCGAAGAGTCCATGGTTAGCGAGAATTCCTTTGGATATTTTATCTTTGTAGCTATGACAGCGTTCGAGTAATCCCATGGGTGTCTGACAGCTGAGTATCCAGGCAAGCTCTGTTACCTCCGGGACATCGGACTGTTTGAAGAAAACGGTTTTTACCGGATCAATCCCGCAGGCGAGAAAGTCGAGCGCGACTGAGAGGCTGTTGCTACGAAGTATCTCTGCCTCGATGGGAGATGTCAGCGCGTGTAAGTCGGCGATAAAAAGATAGGTCTCTCCATCATCTTGTAATGCGATGGCTGATTTCATCATTCCAAAATAATTCCCAAGATGCACATTTCCGGTAGGTTGTATCCCAGATAATATTCTTTTTTTCATGCTATTTTCCCCTGTTGACGTGATGAACGACCGCGCGCTATTTTTTAATTATTGAGCCAAAGTTTTGCATCCATATCCGATGGCATGCGCCAATCGGCGCGTGGTGATAATGCTATACTCCCCACCTTTGGACCATCGGGGCAACAATTTCGTTTAAACTGATTTCCAATAAATCTTGAGATAAAGATATTCAAAGTTTTTTTAATTTCCGCATCAGAGAAAATACTTTTGAATGCGATTTTCGCAATATAATCGATTTTCGCCGGTGAAGCACCGTATTTTATACTGTGGTATAGAAAAAAATCATGTAGCTCATATGCTCCTAGTATCTTCTCGGTCTCTTGAATTATCTTGCCATTTTTTCCTCTTGGCAGAAGTTCGGGGCTTATTGGCGTGTCAAGAATATCGAGAAGAATTCGTTTTTCGCTCGATGATGATTTGTGTGCAACCCATTCTATGATATGACGAACTAAAGTCTTGGGGATTCCGGAATTTATCGAATACATTGACATATGATCGCCATTGAAGGTGGACCATCCAAGAGCAATTTCAGAAAGATCCGCAGTGCCAACAACAATTCCACCTTCGGCGTTGGCGATGTCCATCAATATCTGCGTCCTTTCTCGTGCCTGAGCATTTTCAAAAGTAATATCGTGGATTTTTTCGCTTTTTCCGATGTCTCTTAGATGTCTTTTGCAGGCCTTGCTTATATCAATGGTTTTTATTTCCGTCTTCATGATTTTTGCGATTGCGATGGCATTATTAAGAGTGCGAGAGCTTGTCCCGAATCCGGGCATCGTAATACTTATGATATCAGAGTTTTTTTTTCCTGCTATTTGAAACGCTTTTTCGGTGGCGAGCAGTGCGAGCGTTGAATCAAGTCCTCCCGAAATACCAATGATCGCTTTTTTTGCCTTCGCGTGTTCAAGCCGTTTCGCAAGCGCATTCCCTTGAATTTTGAAGATCTCTTCACATCTTTTGTCTCTTGTGGTTTTATCCGCTGGGACAAAAGGCCTTGGATCAAAATCGCGTTCAATATTGTCAAGTTTGGGTAGATTTTTCAGCTCAATCCTTCTGTATGTGTTTGTCTTGCTGTCGTTAAAACTGCTTTCGGAAAATCTCAGATAATTTAGTTTCTGGCAATCTATGTCCGCGGAGGCGAAAAAACCATTTGATTCAAAACGTTCATTTTCAATCAGAATGGCGCCGTTTTCAGAAAGCATGCAGTGTCCGCCAAAAACGGTGTCTGTGGATGATTCATAAGTCCCGGCGGAGCAGAACGCGTATGCGCAAATACATCTAGCACTGTGATGTTTTACTAGATCTCTCCTGTATTCAGATTTTCCAATGAGTTCATTGCTTGCGGAAAGATTAAGTATTAAATTTGCCCCGGCAATTGCGTGGTGTGAACTAGGCGCTATCGGTGCCCATAAGTCTTCGCAAATTTCTACTGCGATATTAAGTTCTTTTCCATCAGACAAAATGATATCAGTCCCAAACGGAACTTTCGTATCAGCAACACGGATTTCCTCGTTTCTAATATCTTTTCCGCTTTGGAACCATCTCTTTTCGTAAAATTCCTTGTAATTTGGGATGTATGACTTGGGGATAACGGCTAAGATACGGCCATCTTTGATCGCAATGGCACAATTATATATCCCTTTTCTCCAGCGTAAAGGGCTCCCAAGGACCAAGACACATTTCATCTTTGCCGTCAGCTCTGCCAAGCGATTGATCGCGATAGCACTGTTTTCTAGTAAAACCGAATTGTGGAAAAGATCCGCGCAAGAATACGATGTTATTGAGAGTTCCGGAAATAGCGCAACTACGGCTTTGCGCTCCTCAGCTCTTTTCGCCATTGCGAAAATCGCATCTAAATTATGCGCAATATCGCCTATTTTTAGTTTTGGAACGGCAATGGCGACTCTGTAAAAACCAAACATCCCAACTTCCTCTTCTGGATTTTTCATTGATTCAGGGTTAGAATATACACCAACAAAAATACTTATGCAAAAAAAACACAAAGAATATGAGAAAAGAAAAATTAGCAAAAACAAACGAAGAGAAAATTCTTTATCTCGCTAAAACGAGAGGATTTTGCGCCGGTGTCAAAAATGCGATACAAACCGTCGAAAAATTGCTTGATAATTCGGACGAGATATCTTACGTGCGGCATGAAATTGTCCATAACAAGCATGTTATTGAGGAGCTTGAACGCAAGGGAGTAGTGTTTGTGGAAGATATTGCTGTGGTTCCAGAGGGAGCGCGACTCGTCTTTAGCGCGCACGGGGTTTCATCATCAGTAGAGGACGAAGCAAAGAAAAAGAAATTGAAAATCACTGATGCGACATGTCCGATAGTGAAAAAAATACATCGTCTCGCGACTTTGTATTCGACTAAAGGTTTCACTATGATTCTCATTGGCCATCGTGAGCATCCAGAGATTATTGGCACATCAGGCAGAATAGAAGGGAAATATTATATTGTTGAGAACAGACGGGACGTAAAAAAAATTATTCCCGAAAAGTCGGAGAAATTTGTCTGCCTTACGCAAACAACTCTTAGCCCTGAGGAGAGCGAAGATATTTATCTACATCTGAAAAAAGCGCTTGGAGCAAGACTTCAGCCATTCAATAATAATATTTGTTATGCGACTAGAGAACGACAGAATGCGGTGAAAAATCTTGCGCTCAAGGCGCAACTTATTTTTGTAATAGGCTCCCGAAATAGTTCGAATTCCAGACGTCTCAAGGAAATCGCGGAAAAATGCGGAGTCCAAGTATTTTTAATTGATGATGAAACTGCTATTCGCGCGTCTAGCTTGAAAAATATCTATAGAATTGTCGTCACGTCCGGGGCATCGGCTCCAGA
>DZBC01000211.1 GCA_022729835.1 Sulfuricurvum sp.
CATGGGTGGCCGGATCAAAACGTCACGGGTGGCCGGATGGGTGCGTTTTTTGCAAGTGGTGGCGATAGTTTTAGCGGACAGGCTATTCAAGATATTGGTAGCGACACAGGTTTAGTGCACTATTGGAGTGGTGGGAATCCACCTCGAGCTATAGAATGGGCTGTTCTTAAGATATATGACACAGTAACTGGTAATGCTTCTAATTCTGAAATCAAAGATTTTAATATCTCTAGTTTTTATATCTACAATAACAGTGGAGGAGATATTGAAATAACAGTCAATGGCTACGATGGGAGTAAGAGTGAAGAGTATGATGATTTTATGGAAGAATACTTTTACCCATACGACAAAGGTATTGCAACCATCACTCACACACAGACAATTCCAAATGGAGTTTGGACACAAGTAACCCTTACAGGTTTTAATAATATTTCATGGGTTGAGATGACTACGACTTCAAATGTTTTAATGTATGTCAATCGTTTCAATATTAATGCTGTTTCATCAAATGCCACTCCAGTCATTGACGAAGGCGACACAGCCCTAGAAAAAACCACCGATGAAGATACGGCTCTTACAGAGTTCACACTCAACGCCACCGACTCCAACTCAGGCGACACGCTCACATGGAGTATCTCAAGCGCCGCCTCTCATGGTACCGCAAGTGTGAGTCAAACTCCTACGGGCAACCAACAAACTATCAACTACTCTCCTAATGGAAATTATTCAGGATCTGATAGCTTTACCGTTCAAGTCAGCGATGGAACAGCAACTGACACTATTGTAATTAATGTCACTGTCACTGCCGTCAACGACGCCCCAACCTGGAGCCTAGAGAACAACACCACCAACGAAGATGAAGCACTGGATCTCAACCTAAGCCACTACATCAGTGACCCCGACTCAAGCAGCTTCACATTCACTGCCGAATCCAACAACACTGATCTGGCCGACGTAGCCATCAGCGGCGCTATGCTCACCATCACCCCCCAAAGTGATCAAAACGGCCTCATCACCGTTACTGTCTACGGCTCCGACGGAGAGCACAATGTCTCAAGCAGCTTCACCTTCACCATCACCGCCGTCGATGATGCGCCGCAGCTTGTGACGATCAGCAATCCATCGGCCGTGGATGAGGATTTTGATGACTTTAACATCACCCTATCGGCTAACGATGCCGAGGGCAACGCATTTGGCTTCAGTGCGCGCAGTAACGATACAAGCAAGGCCACCGTTACCGTAAACGGCGATCAGATGCAAATCAGCGCGGTTGCCAATGCCTTTGGCTCCGTTAGCTTTGATGTGACGGTCACGCAAGAGAATAACTCTTCTTTGAGCGACACCCAAACGTTCACACTCACCATCAACCCCGTCAATGATGCGCCGCTGATCACCACCGTCTTTAAGGACATCAACGTCATTACTAGCAACTTCGGACCACTCATGCTAGATGTCAATCTGAGCGATGTCGAAGGTTCCGATTTGAACCTCACGGTACGCTCAAGCAACACAAGGTTTGCACAAGTAACGCAAAACTGGAGCGATCTGATTGAAGCCGCAGACTATGTAGATACACTCGACTTCAACCTCACAGGTACGGCCAATCGGATTGGCGGTACTCGCATCACCCTCACGGTAAGCGACGGAGACCGAAACAGCTCTAAGAGCTTCAGCGTTCATACCCCGATCAACCCCTCTATCCTCATGTACCTGCTCAACTGAGCGGGTGCGTAGGGTCAGATTGAAAATTGAAAATGGGGAGTAGAAAATTGAGAATGAAAGGTTGAGGGCTGAGCGCCGATCCGCTGCAGTTTCAGGCGCAGATCGAGCGGCTCTTTAGCCCTCGGCGTTGATCGCGGCAATCAGCTCTTGAAGTACCGCGTCCGCTTTGTCGTTGTCGATCTGGCAGGTGCCTGCCGCGTGGTGTCCGCCTCCGCCGTAGCCCAGCATCAGCTCGCCCACATTGGTTTTGGAGGAGCGGTCAAAGATCGATTTTCCGGTGGCAAAAACGGTATTTTGCTGCTTGAAGCCCCAGATGACGTGGATCGAGATGTTGCACTGCGGGAAAAGCGCATAGATCATAAAGCGGTTACCCGGAAAGATCGTCTCTTCATTGCGCAGATCGAGCACCACGAGGTTGCCGTAAACTTTGGAGCAGCGCTGTAGTTGGGCTTTGAAGTCGGCATCGTATTTGACATAGAGATCAACGCGCTCTTTCACGTCGGGTAGCTGTAAAATCTCATCGATGTCGTGGTTTTTGCAGTAATCGATCAGCTCCATCATCAGCGCGTAGTTGGAGATACGAAACTCCCGAAAGCGCCCAAGTCCCGTTC
Source organism: Sulfuricurvum sp. (assembly GCA_022729835.1). GTDB lineage: Bacteria > Campylobacterota > Campylobacteria > Campylobacterales > Sulfurimonadaceae > JAFGUB01. Next base: position 2,334 of record DZBC01000211.1, read on the forward strand.
GGGCATCCATCAAAAAGCTCAGCAGCTCCCAACCTTTGGGGTTTAAAATATCTTCGCGGTCAAACTGCGCCGCGTCCGCCTTGTCCACCGCCTCCATCATCGCATCGCTGATCGTCGCAAAACGCTCCTTGCCGCCGAAGTAGTCGTACACCACGCGCGCCGCCGAGGGGGCTGTGGGGTCGACGATGTGGTTGTCGTGTTTTTCGTTGCGGATCGTTTCGCTTAAGTGGTGGTCAAACGCCAGATGTACCCCCGGCACATAGGGCAGATTGGTCGTGATATCGTTGCCGGTGATGGCGATGGTGCCGTCTTGCATATCTTTGGGGTGCACAAAGGTGATCTCGTCGATAATGCCAAGCTCTTTAAGCAGTACGGCGCACACCAGACCGTCCATGTCGCTGCGGGTGACAAGACGGTACTTTTTGGATTGATCTATCATAGGCTTCCTTTGGTGATGAGTTGTCCACCATTCTATGCTACCTCGTGTTAGCGTCCACTTAATCGCTGACAATCACCCGTCCAAAGGGCACGCTCTTTGCCTCCGGCGCGATCCAGATCACCTCCATCTCCTGCGGCGCGTCGCCAAAGCTGCCCTCTAAGTCGGTGAAATAAAGCAGCAGCCGCGCACCCGAACCCTGCGCGTGGGCAATCACGGGGCGAAAATCGGTTCCGCCGCTACCGCTAAGACGGTACTCTAGCTTTTCGCCGCGCTCGAAGGTGCGCACTTCGCGGATGCGATCATCGGCACTGTAGAGCGTAAGCGTGAACTGCGTAAAAGCACCCAGCAAAGAGTCAAGCTCATCGATAAAGCGCCCCAGCCGCACCTCATCGACCGATCCCGAGGTATCGATCGCCACACTCACATTCAGATGCTCCCCCGCCAAAGAGGGCAGATAGATGCCCGCGTAGAGCAGCTTTTTACTCGGCGGCATCACGCGGTAGTCGTTGCGGTAGAAGCGGTCAAGCACATGGTGCAGCTCGCTGCGCCAGTCGATAGAGGCCTTACATGTAAGGCTAAAAAAGCGCTCCAATCCCTGCGGCAGCGCATCACCGGCGCGTCTGAGCGCCTCTTGTTGCAACTGCTCGAAGATCGCCTCATCCAGACGCGGCTCTACCTCCTGCACCACGCGGTTGCGCCCCTCATCTCCTTGCGGCGCATGATACTCCTCTTTTTGACGGCGCTGATGGTTTTCGTTGTAGCCGACGTCGTTCGTCTCATCATCCGAGTAGCTTTCGTTTTTGATCTCGCTGCGCAGCTGCGCATAGATCTCCTCGGCGTACATCCCCTCAAAACGCGGCTCATACGCGACGCCCAAAGGGGCACTCATGCCGTTTTGCACCAGCATGGCGTTGATGGCGTGGTCGGTGGC
>DZBC01000212.1 GCA_022729835.1 Sulfuricurvum sp.
TGAGCTTCTAACCCTTGTGCCCGCGATTGTTCTAGCTACCCTCAATGCCCGATACGCGCACAGCGCTTTGGCGCTGCGCTGCCTCTACGCCAACCTCAAAGAGCTCAAAACGCAAACACAGATCATGGAGTTCGTGATCGGCGTTTCGCCCCAAACCATCGCCGAAGAGTTGCTTACATGTAACCCCCGCATCATCGGCCTTAGTGTTTATATCTGGAATGTTTCACAGACCGCAGAGCTGATTCATATCCTCAAAAAAGTATCCCCCCAAACCCTCATTATTCTAGGTGGTCCTGAAGCCGCGCACACCCCAAACCGCGTGGATCTCAGCGCTGCGGACTGCATCGTTAGCGGCGAAGGGGAGACCATTTTTTATACCCTTTGCCGCGACATCCTTAAGAGGCGCAATATTCCTAAACGTATCAACGGCGGCCTCGCGCCGCTGGAGTCCATCGCGCTGCCTTATGATGATTATAGCGACCATGACATCGCGCACCGCTATCTCTACATCGAAGCGTCGCGGGGATGCCCATTTTTGTGTGAGTTTTGTCTCTCTTCTATTGATGAGAAGGTGCGGCGCTTCGATCTGGCACTGCTGCTAGAGGCACTGGAGCGGCTGTGGGTGCGTGGGGCGCGTGATTTTAAGTTCATCGACCGCACATTCAATGTCAATATCCGCTTCGCCGGAGCGATTGCGGATTTTTTTCTCTCCAAAACGCCTCCCTATTTTGTCCATTTCGAGGTGATTCCCGATCACTTTCCCGAAGCGCTCAAGGAGCGTCTGGAGCGTTTTCCCTCTGGCTCTTTGCAGCTTGAGATCGGCATCCAGACCCTAGATGGCGAGGTGGCCGCGCGGATCAACCGACCGCTTCATATCGATAAAATCCGTGACAATCTCCGCTTTTTGATAGAGCACACCAGTGCGCATCTACACCTTGATCTGATTGTCGGATTGCCGGGCGAATCGATTGAGGGCTTTGGTGCCAATCTTGATGCGCTCTATCATCTAGCCAGAGGGAGTGAAATCCAGATCGGTATTCTAAAAAAGCTCTCCGGCACCACGATGGAGCGCCACGACGCGGCATTTGACATGCGCTACAGCGATCTGCCGCCTTATGATCTACTCTGTAACGACTGCATCGATTTTGCACGGATGCAGGAGATGAAGCGCTTGGCGCGTTTTTGGGATCTGCTCTACAACAGCGGCAATTTCCGCGCTTCGTTGCCGCTGCTTTGGGAAGATGCGCGTGTTTTTGCGCCTTTTGACGCACTAAGCCGCTGGATCTACACCCAAACCCACTCCACCCACAACATCGCACTAGAGCGTCTAGCCGAGCTGCTATACCGCTACCTTATTGATGTGCGGCGCGTTGATGCGGCGGTTGTGGCCTCTGCCTTCGCCGATGATCTAGGCGGGATCAAAGGGCGTGTTTTGCCCCATTTTCTCAGAGGTGCCATGGCACATACGCCACCGACACAAGCGCCGCAGAGCAAACAAAAACGTCAGGCCAAACACCAATGATACGCCCACTGCTTCTGCTCTTAAGCGCGGTGCTCTGCCTCTTTGCCAATGCCATTCCCTTTGTCTTTGAGGGAAACGAGCAGACTCCCTCATCCATCCTCTACCAAGCACTGGGGCAGCCTAAACCTGCGTTTTATCAGTTTTGGCGACCTGATCCGCACCTACAGATATCACAAGTCGAAACCTACGCCAAAGGCCTGCGCCAGTACCTTAGAAGTGTGGGCTTCTATCACGCTTCGGTGCGCTATGAGTACAACGAAGCGTTGCTGCGCTTTGTGATCGAAGAGGGCAGCGATATCACCGTTGCCGATGTGACAATCCTCTCAAGCCTTATCGTCGAAGATGTACTGAGCCTTCGTGTTGGCAAGCGCTTTGTCTCTGAACGCTTCGTCGCCGACAAAGCCGCCATCCTCATGCGGGCCAAAGATCAAGGCTACTGCAATGCCCAATTACACTCGAAAGCGTGGATCGACATAAAAACCAATCAAGCCTACATCCTGCACGAGCTTGACACCAAAACACTCTGTACCTTTGGCGATATCACCGTTCAAAGCGACGCAGGGATCGACGAATGGGTTGCACGCTCCTTTTTGCGGTTTAAGAGCAACGATCCCTATTCCCAAGAGAAGATCCGCCAAAGCTACGAAATGCTCTACGCCCAAGAGGGCATCGCCAAAGCCATGATCGAAGAGGGAGAGCGCAACACCACGCGCGTTCCGATCCGCTTACATGTAAGCAGCCGCGAAGAGCCGATTCGTTTCCGCGTCGGTATCGGAGCCAACAGTGACGAAGGGGTCATATTGCAAGCAGGCATCACCCACCGCAATCTGTGGCGCAATCTCAAAACACTGGGCATTCAAGGGCGCTACTCGCAGATCAAAGAGGAGGTCAAAAGTACCTTCACCATGCCGCTACCGCACCACAATCTTTGGGGTACGACATTGGGTTACAAAAACGAAAATTTTGAAGGCTATAGTGAAGAAAACCTCTACCTCACTCCCTATGTGCAGCAGTACGATCAACCCCACGCCCTCAAAGAGGCGCTGCTGTTTGAGCGCATCAATACCTATGACAGCAATGATGTTTCCCGTTTCGCACCTAGAAAAGTGGTCATCTCCTCGGCACTTTTTCACTGGAAGTACGACGAACGCGACAAAATTCTAGAGCCGACCAAAGGGTTTTATCTCTTTGCCAACATTCAAGGGGCGCTGGCATCCTTTCTAAGCGATGCTACCTACACCAAATTTCAACTCGGAGGAGGGCGGCTTTTTACCTATGATCAACAGGTACTTGGGATCAAGGTGCACTACGGCGATATCCGTCTGCACTACGGCGAATTGCCGGCATCGTACCGATTCTACGCCGGAGGGATGAACTCCAACCGTGCCTACAGCTACCGCCAACTCGGCCCCAAAAGCACGCAGGGTGACCCCATCGGGTTTGGTACCTTACTTGAGACGACCGCCGAATACCGCTTTCCCATCTACGACGCGTTGCGCGGCGTGCTGTTTAACGACACGACAATGGCCGGAAGAATCGATCTGCCCTATGAAAACCACCCTTACGTCACCTTCGGGACGGGTTTGCGCTATGCTACGCCCATCGGACCCATAGCCATTGATGCGGGTATCGATGTGAACGATCCCTCGCATTACGCTTTTCACTTCCATATCGGAGAGCTCTTTTGATCTGGCGCTGGCTCTATCTGCTGCTTTTTAATGCGATGCTTTTACTGCTCTTTGTCATGCTTATTGTAGTTGTGGCAGTACACCATCCTATGACCCTGCCGCTGCTCTCCAAGACGATCGAAGCACACACTCCCATCCGCTTTTCAAGACTTGAAGGCACCCTTTCAGATCATCTAATATTTCATGATATTAGCTATAACCGCCTCTTTAGTGCGCAGCGTATTGAGGTGCGCTACAGCCTGCTTGGGCTGCTGATGGGGTCGTTACATGTAGAGCGTATCGATCTGGAAAATGCCGTGCTTGACTTGCGGGATCGGAACCATTCGCACGACTCAAGCACTCCGCCTGAGATGCCTGCTTTGCCCTATGTGTCGCTTGAGACGCTCAGCGCTCCGGGCTTCACAATCCGCACCGCCGTCGATATCAAAATCAATGCGCAGGCCAAGGATCTCTTTTATGATGACCGCGCCTTGCACGCGACGC
>DZBC01000213.1 GCA_022729835.1 Sulfuricurvum sp.
AAAAACAGTGCTCGCGCCTGTGGTGTTGCCGGTGGGGATCATGACAGCCTTTTTGGGTGCGCCGCTCTTTTTGGTGCTGCTGGTACGATAGGAGCGCTCATGGCGCTAGAGATCAAAGGCGTGTCGGTGCAGGTGCGGGGCAGAACCCTGGTGCATGGCATCGACGCATCGGCGCACAGCGGCGAGATAACAGCGCTCATCGGCCCCAACGGCGCGGGCGCGGTTTATGAGCTATGTGCCGCAGTTTGTGCCAGAATCCGGCCTTGGGGTGCTGGAGGTGCTGGAGCTTTCACGCAGACCTTTTGGGCCTTTGGGCGCTGATGATAGAGTGATGATCGAAGAGATCATTGAATCGTTCGCCCTTGGCAATTTTTTGGCCCGCCCGATGCGCGCACTCAGCGGCGGAGAGCGTGCGCTGGTGGGGATCGCCGGCGCACTGCTGCAATCACCAAGGCTGCTGCTACTGGATGAACCCACCGCCCACCTTGACCCCAAAAATCAGCTCGACGTGCTGCAACGGCTCTCGCTGGCTACCAAGCGTCGGCAGATCACGACGCTGATTGTTTTGCACGATGTCCAACATGCACTGCACTTTTGCGACGCGCTGTTGTTGATGCGTGGCGGCACGCTGCAAGCGTCGATGTCCTCAGGCGCACTTGAAGCGCACCATTTGCGTACGCTTTACGATGTGCAAGCCCGGCTTTTTTGGCATGAAGGGCACCCATTTGTAGCGTTTGCGCATGAACATCCCCACACTACGACACACCACGTGCATAAGGAGTGATGATGATTCGGCTGCTTACATGTACGGTTTTGCTTACCTTGAGTGCGGCTGCTTTGGAACTCTCCTCGATTGATGTGGAGGCGCAGCGTCTCTATACGCCGCTCTTTGAGGGCGCTGAGGTGCTGGATCAAAAGAGCTCCCTCGATTCCGAGGCGCTAAGCACCAATGGGCCGCCCGCGCAAAGCAGCGCTGTGATGGCGCTGGATATGGCCCCTGGGGTGAACGTAGAGTCGGTGGATGCCTATGGTCTGGGCGGTTCATCGATGAGAGAGCGGGGGGTGGACAATAACTTTTTGGGTTTAAGTATTGAAGGGATTCCTTCATACTCGATTCGTCCGATCGGGCCACGCGTGGATATTGTTGATCTTGAAAACGTCGCATCTCTGGATTTTTACCGTGGGGCGCAGAGTCCCAAAAACCACAGCGGCGTGGGCTCGCGCGGGGGTTTGATCGATTTGGTATGGCGTAAGCCACAAAAAGAGACGGCGCTGGATGCGCGTAGCCGTTTTGGCGGGGACGGTTTTTATAAACTGTATGGGCGTGTTGACAGCGGCGATATCGCTTCGCTGCCGCTTGGAGCCTACGCTTCGATCAGCCAAAGCAGTGCGCACAAGTGGAAAGGCGAGAGCGATCTAGGGCCGCGTACCAACCTCTCTGCGGGTTTGGGTTATACGCTTGAGGGCTTACATGTAAGCGTGCTCTACAACCGCACACTCCATAAACGCCACGATTTTATGCCGCTGAGTTACGCGCAAACTAAAGATTTAAGCGCCAACTATGATCTGGATTATCAAAGCAGTGAGTCCAACCGCAGCGACTACTACGACTACCGCAAGCGCGACGGTCGCTATGACGATCTCTCCTTACATGTAAGCACTGATTGCGGTGGGCTTACATGTAAGCTTAAACTCTACGGCTCAAACTACTTTGAGCGCAGCGACGAAGGCGACGGTATCGGCACGGTCGATGCGCGGCGGGTAGGGTTGATGGCGTCGGCGCACTATCAAGATGCAGCGCTGGAGGCGGAAGTCGGGGCGTGGATGGAGCAAGCACAGCTTGATAAATATGTGCGCCACGTTAGTTTAAGTGCGCAGCATAGCCATCTAGGCTGGAAGTGGCTCAGCGACAATGACGGCGCGACGGAGCTGCTCTCGCCTTATGTGCTGGGAGCGTACAGCCTTGAGCCGTGGCGTTTTGAAGCGGGGCTGCGCGGGATGTTTTATAAAGAGGCGGGTAATGACACCTATCTGCCAAACAACACCTACGCCGATTTTGATGCGGCGATTGCTCATGCCGCGCTTGCCCCCGGCGGCAGGGTGGGCGCGATGCGCTATGCGATGATCATCCCCACACTTGGGGCGCATTACCGCTTGGATGAGGCGCTGGAGCTTTTTGCCAAATGGGGTCGTGGCTATCAGCGCCCCTACCGCTACTCTTTTGCTGCGGCTTACGGCGCCAACCAAAAGGGTCTGCGCGACAAACTTCAAGCGCAGGGCAAGGGTTTGGAAGATATCGTCAAGCAGTGGAAGATGGAGGAAGCCGATCTCTTTGATGCGGGCGTGCTCTATCAAAGCGAGCGCACAAGTCTGGGAATGAGCCTGTTTTACCACCGCCACCGCAATTTGCTGGCGAGTACCTATGATGAGACGTTAGCGGTGGATTACCTGCAAAACGTCTCCGATGCCGAGGTGTACGGCTTGGAAGCCGATCTGGGCGTAGAGCCGCTACGCAACCTCTGGCTCTATCTGCGTCCGGCGTGGATGCAGAGCGCTTTGAGCGACGATCTGCACTACGCTAACGCGACCGTGGCACTCAAAGGCAATGAGATGAGCGAAACCCCGCGCTTTACATGTAAGGCGGGCGGCGTCTATCGCCATGAAGCGCACAGCATTAGCGTGATGGGGCGCTACATCGGTGCGCGTTACGCCGATGTGCGCAATGAAGAGAAGGTGGATGGCTACGCCACCTTTGATGCGCGTTACATGTACACGCTCAAAGGGGCGTTTGGCGAAGGCTCTTTGTGGATCGCCGCGACCAATCTGGGCGATGCGCGTTATATCAGCTCGATCGGTAGCGCCGATATGCTTGAAGATACGCCGACCTATTACGTCGGCGCACCGCGCAGCGTGATGGTCGGCTTGGAAGGGAGATTTTGATGATTTTTGAACAACTGCGCCAAAGAGCGCTTGAGGCGTGTGCGCATGTTTTGCTTGAGGTGGGGATGACCCCTTCGTGCGCGTATGCGCAGGTGGGTGGCGCCATTGGCTTGGCGCTCACCCCGCAAGGAGAAGGGGCGCTTAAACCTTTGCCCGATAGTGCTTTAGCGCTGCTAGAGGCTTCTAGCGCGTATGAGCCTTACATCCGTGCATCGGCGCTGAGTGTGATCAACGCGCTCTTTGCGTATCGGCGCTCGACTTTGGATTATGACTACGCTCCTGATATGCGCGTGCTGCTGAGCCAAAAGATCCTAGAGGCTACCGACGCGCACAGCCGCATCGTCATCATCGGCAACCTAAAGCCTGTTGTGATGAAGTTGCGACAGCAAGGGCGATGCGTGGAGGTTTTTTGCCGCAGTGCCAACAATCCTGCTGAAGGGGTCTACAACGATATTTTTGAGTACGAAGCGGCAATGAATGCCGATGTGCTGCTCATTACCGGAGCGGCGCTGATTGGCTCAAGTGTGGACGCGCTCATTGCGATGAGTCCCAAGGCGCAGATGCGGATTTTGGCGGGATTTTCGGCGGGTGTCGATCCGCTGTGGCTTAAGAGCAGCGGTATCACCCATCTGTGTAGCGTACATGTAACGCCTGAAATCGTCTCAAAGCTGATGCGTAACGACTTTGAATCGGTCTTTAGGCCACCACCAAAAACCCCCACATAACCCCATCAAAAGCCAAAAGTGGC
>DZBC01000214.1 GCA_022729835.1 Sulfuricurvum sp.
GCCGCCGTACTCGAATCATAGGGTGGCGTTATACTCCATCCACCAATCTCTCGTAGGTGCCTGAGTGCGTTTGCAAGAAAAACTAACCCTTCATCTTCTGTTGTTGCGCCCCTTGATGCGCTATGGGCTTTATGCCTTGGCCTCTCTTCTTCTGTTTGGTGTGCTTTTATTTTGGGCACACTGGACGTTTCTTGCCAAGACCGATGCCCGGATCGATGAGATCGAAGCCGAAAATTACGCTGCCCTCTCTGGCGTGATCGTAGAGCGCTTCACAGAACGCTTTGAGCTGCTCAGACAGCAGCTCTGGATGCATTCTAAGACGTTTGATCAGCTTCAGAATGCTCCGCTTAATGACGAATCGGCACTCTGGCGTGAGCATGCCGGATTTTTTTTGCGCGTGGAAGAGAACCGCTCAAACCCTTATGAATCCTCTGTCTATGCCGCCAATCTACTGCGCTTACAGCCATCGGACGTACATCATCTAAGCCGACTGCACGCCCTGCTGCCGACGGTGCGCACACACGTCGAGGAGAGTGCTGATCTGGTGCGCGCGGCGTGGGTCTACCTAGATAAGCGCTACGCCCTGCACTATCCTGCTATCAGGGCTGATCAGACGCTCTCTCCTGAATATGACATTACCGAAGAGCCAATCTATTATCAGCTTGATGCGATGCACAACCCTGATCGACAGATACGGCTTATAACGTATTTCGATCAACCTTGGAGTGTTGATGCGGGAGAGATAGGAAGCCTCTGTATTCCGCTCTATCGCAACGGCTCCTTTGTGGGGGTGAGCGGATTCGCGCTTAATGTCCGTGGTTTGGGGGCACTAATGGAGCAAATGACGCTTCCTTCTGGTGTTTATGCACTGCTTCTGGGTGGGGAGGGTCATCTGCTCGTCTCCTCAGACGAGACACAGAGCCGTCGTGATTGGGGGATCGACTCTTGGTATGCGCAACTGATGCACCAAGAGACCGTGTCACCGCATCTTCAGATATTATCAAACAGCGCTCATGCACAGCTCAGGCGCTTTGAGTATGAGCTCGAAGGGGGCGTAGTGCGTCTGGTGATCATCGTGCGGGCCCAGAGTGAAGTCTCTCCTGCTGGCGCATGGGTCATGTGGCTGATATGGGGAGCGCTTATGGCTGTTTTGGGGGGTTTATTCACCCGAATGCATAGGGCACTTAGCGCAGCGGCAAAGCATCTGGAGGGTGCCCTTGCGGGGTGTGAGCAGCGTAGTGGTATCGCCGAATGCGATGCCTCTGCGCAAAGGCATTCGCAAGAGCGGGCACGCTTACTGCGTGACAGTACGACCGCTCTTGGCAACGCCCTTGCGCTTGATGACGCACTGCGTGAGCATGATGGCATGCGGTTGATGCTCTTTGAAATCGGGGCATTTGAGGCTTGTCAGAGACGCTTTGGCGCGGAGGGTGCCAAAGCGCTACTGCAGTGCGCCGCTGCACTGGTGCGCCAAGAGGATCGGCTCAAAGGCTACCGAATCGACGAAGCGCGTTTCGCGCTACTGGGTGATGCCGATCCGGAAGTGTTTCAAACGCTTTTCAATGCGCTTAAAAGCGCCTCTTGTCCTTATGCGGCGCTTCATCTGAGATTGGAGCCCTACGCGGCGTTTGCAACCGAGCAGCCTCTGTACGATCGTGCTCTTTCTGTTTTGAGTGTGGCCAAAGCGCAAGAGATGACAAATATGGTTACATGTAAGGCTGCAGCGCAGATTGAGTCGCTCTTTCGGGGGAATCTCGAAACCGCAATGCGCCTTGAGCAGGCACTTCAAATGCAAACGCTCACACTGTGGCTGCAGGGCGTATATCATCTGGAAAAACGCAAAATCTGCCGTTATGAGGCCATCACTGGGCTCGAAAAGGAGTGTTTACCCGGTAGTGAGGATCTGATGCGGACACTTGGAGCGATGGGCCGCAGTGCAGAAGTATCACGCATGATGGTGCGCATGATGTTTGCGCAGGCGGCGCGGTATCCTGAGATAGACTTTAGCATCACACTTGAGGCGACCGATGTGTCCGATGAAACGTTGTGGCACTTTATCGATGAGCATCGACATGCCCATGGTTTAAACCCGGCACGGATCACCTTCGCACTGCGAGAAGAAGCTGCGGCTAAACCCGATGGTATGCTGTTACACGGGGTAGAAGCTTTGAAGAAGTCGGGCTTTCGCTTGGCACTTGATGGGGTGGGCGCGGGGTGCGTCAGTCTGGAGATGCTAGGGACGCTTCGATGTGATGAGTGGCAGCTCTCATCCAAACTCGTCGCCCGTCTGATCGATGATCCCTTGGCGCTTGAAACGTTGCGGTTATTGACGCGTATGGCGATGGTGCTGGGGGCTTCTTGCGTGGCCAAAGGGGTTGATAACGAAACGCTGGCGGATCTGCTGCGAAACCACCGCATAACCATGCTACAAGGTGACGCTATAGCACCGATTCGAGAGGCGGAAGAGGCGTTACGCTTGGGAGCTTATGATGATATCTCACGATAAAGAGATTTTCGAAGAGTTCAGAATACAGTTTGCAGATTCGCTTGAAGCAATGGAAGCGCAGATCAATGCGCTGGTATGCAGCGGAGTGCAAAGCGGCGCTGTTCATGAACTCTTTCGTACCCTACACAGCAATAAAGCCATTGCCCTGTATCTAGGACTAGAGCCGATGTATCGACTCTTCGCCAATGCCGAAGAGCTGCTTTCCAATCTCCGTAGCGAGTCCGTAACAATCAACGAGGGTGTGATTGAGTGGCTACGAAGCATGCATGATCTGTTCGTCTGCTGGAGCGACGAACTGCGTCTGGGGGCTTGCATCCTGAGTCCGACGCCATCGCTGCTCAGTGACATCGCGGCACTCTCGCCTGAGCGTAATCTAGCTGAAGTATTACGTGAGCGGGTCATTGTCTATATTGATGAGGATGAACACTTCGCAGCCCGGATGATCAAGAGTTTGGCTAAAGTCACAAGGGAAGCCTTACATGTACGCCAAATCGAGGAGTTGCCTAAAATCACCCGCACTAAAATTCCCGATATTTTTTTGATCAACAGTGGTGCACAAACCTCCCAATACGCAGCCTTCTGCCGTGAACTCTTTCCAAAAGCGGCATTCATCGTTGCTCTGGAGCATCTGGATCAAAAGCTACGGTTGCAATTGGCACTGCAAAACATCACCCATCCAATTTCATGGCCCATCTGCTCCGACGAGCTCAAGCGCGAGCTACTCAACGTCACCGCGTCTCATTTTGCCCGCAATCGTGTGATCATTACCCATCGCAAAATACACGATTTTATCCAGACGCTCACACCTCTACCCAATTCACTCTACCGTATTGTCACCCTATGCGACAACGAGGAAGCTTCTATTCGCGAGCTCTCAAAAGTGATTCGTCAAGATCCCGTCATTTCGGCAATGCTGCTCGATGCTGCTGCTCGACCCTCTTATGGTCTCAAAAGTATCGCCACCGTCGATCAAGCTGTGGCGGCTTTTGGCAAGCGTATCGTTAAGGCGCTGGTGCTGTCGCTCTCGCGCAAAATGATCGGCGAACACGATTTGAGCCCCTGCGGTATCGACGAGACGGTTTTTGCCAAAGTATCAGAACTGCGTCTGGGTGCATATAACGGCGCATCCGGCCACCAATCGCGCAGAACATCCGGCCACTT
>DZBC01000215.1 GCA_022729835.1 Sulfuricurvum sp.
TCTTGGGCCACTCATTAGATCAGCATGGCCGTTCATGATTCCTAACTTAGCCTCCGGAAATCGGCATGCGCTTTTTCCAGGTTCTGTTTTAGGATGGCCAACTGTCGCTCCATCTGTTTTAGGGTTTCTTCCGATGTTCTGAGTTGTTTTCCCATGGACTCAACTTGGTTAACAAAACCAATATATTGAGGGTCTTTCCAGGTTGAGCTTAACAGGTTGGCATATGACTTCATTGAGCTAGATACTTGGCCCAAGCTCGATGCGTATTGGCTTAGCCGACCAATCATGGTTTGAAGGTCTTGCGGTTCAATATTGAATTTCATTTTCAGCCCCTTCAGTGTCGTACAGAATAATCTTCTTGGTTTCGCCAACTACGTTATCCATTACATATGCGTTGTGCTCAGACAGTGTTTGAGCATTAAAGTCAGGCAATTCGTTAGCGTCTAAAATAATTTGGTAGTCGAACTGCGAGGCCCTAACCGGTTTGTCGTACTCAGTCTGCAGCACCTCTTCGATTTGAACTGCTCGTTTGCTAAAGACCGTGATTTGCAGTTGCGCTGAGGGTCCGAAGTTGAGAATCTCCACCACCTTGGCTTTCAATGGATTGTCAGATTCTTGCCGCGTGATGGGATCAAAACGCTTTCGCCGAAGCATTCGGGCGGCCCCAATGTCAATAAAACACAAAAACTCATCACAGGCACCTTGAGCCTTGTGCTCGCCAGACAGGCGATCGGCGATCTCAATGATTTTCTCTTCGATCTCTTTATCGTCGCCATAAATTCGCCACTCTGCGTTGCCTACAAGTGTGGGCCTAAAACCATCGAATACGCCCGAGAAATCAAAAATCGTAAACTTGGCACGCTCGTGCATCCCAGAAATTTGTAGGCACCAGGAGCGCAAAATTGCAAGCCACTTTGCCTCATCGTATCCCAGCACACAGAGCCGCTCCGGCTGTCTTCGATCAAAGCGAAGCACAACTTTCGCCCCGCTTAGGTCCAATGGCACGCCCGGCTCAAACACAATCGCCTTCGAATTTCCATGATTAGCAGGGTCCAGGATTTTTCTCTGCTCTGGCAGCACTGCAAAGGAAGAGCCATCCAGAATGAATCGAGCGTCGGGAACGGGGTACTTGCTGGCTGCGAGATCGACGACATGGTTGATCAGCTCCCTCCCTATAGGGAAAACCTGAATGATGCTGTTCGATTCCGTGAGGCCATGGTTGGCGTTATAAACAGCCCTACCGGGGACCGTAAATGTTGCTGGCAGCGTATTGTCTGCAGAAAGGAACCGGGCTGCGTCGCGCTCGCTCATCCTGAGCGCGATCCGGATACCCAATTGCGAAAGGGTTGATTCACTGATATTCACTCCCAGCAAACTCTGTGTGCTGAGAACAAAATGGATGCCAAACGCACGGCCTTTCCGCACCAGATTGTCCAGCAGAGGTTCCACTTGACGGGCCGTGGCGTGGTCATAAAACAGGGACTGAAACTCATCAATGATCACCAGCCAGCGCGGCATTTTGTCATTGGACGATGAGCGGTATTCCTTGAAATTCTTCCGCCCATGTTTCTTGAATATTGCGCCTCTGCGCTTTATCTCGTCAGCGATAAAGTTAAGCGCTGAGACCCCCAAAGTGATATCGCTTGCCGTGGCCAAGACTTTTACGTGCGGCAAACGCGCATAGACGGAAAATTCCGTTCCCTCTTTAAAGTCCAGCAGTATCAGTTCAACCTCATCGGGGGAATAGGTTCGCACTGTGTTACAAATAATGTTGTGCAAAAGCGTTGATTTTCCACTACCGATTCCACCGCCGACCAAAGCACTGTAATCATCCCCAACCAGGAAATTGGCAACTCTATTTTCCGCATTAACATCGCCTGCTGAGGAGTCGCTGGCTTCGTTAATCGCATTTGACAAGCTTTCCCAGCTCCAGGGTGGGAAATTTTTCCTCCTCCCCTCCTCCTTTTGCTCCGGCTCTCGTTCAGCTTGCTCTTGCTCTTGCTCTTGCTGCAGTAGCTCCCGTGCCGCAGATGCTGCAGCATCTGCACGATTTTTCCGGGCCTTCGCTCCAAGTACCAAATGAATTGCGAATAGCCACAGGATAAACGCCAAGACAGTAATTGTTAGTAGCCACGTCATTTTGACTATGCTTCCGTGTCAGCGCTGTGTGCGAGCACGTCGCGGTTGCCGTTCGACTGCATGGACGACACCAGGCCGGCGCGCTCCATGTCTTCGATCATGCGCGCGGCGCGGTTGTAGCCAATGCGTAATTGCCGTTGCACCGAGGAAATCGAGGCACGGCGGGTTTTCAGGACGTAAGCAACGGCCTGATCGTAGAGCGGGTCGGCTTCGGCTCCGTCGTAAAGTGAATCGGCTTCAGCTCCAAAATTCGGCATGTCGCTGTTTGCGCTTTCAATCGTTAACCCTACAGGAATGGATATCCCCTTAACGGACGATTGCGCAAGATTCAGATCAAGGTGTCTTTTGAAAATGTTTGCAACATCGTGAGGGAGATGTTCCGGGTCACCCACGGAAGCGATAATTGAGACTATCTTACTGGCGTCTATTAGGGCTTGGCTGAGCGACGTGACCTGCTGAGGAACGACAAACATTTCATCTATCCGGTCGAAGAATAAAATGTCTCTCTCAGCTAACCGGCTTACAGTGCGCGCAATGTCAGCTGCTTTCGTATAGCTCGAATGTCTGAAGATAGAAATATGGCTGCGTGACCGCTCGCATTGATCAGAAATATTGATCGCAATTATTTGCGCGACTTCGCCCGTTGAATTCGAAAGGCTCTTTCACCTTTAAGTGTTGGTAATAGCACGGTGTATTGAATTCATTGAGAAATTCTGTTTGTCGGTTTTCCATAATAACCACATGATTCCAAATGGAAATCTGAAATTATTAGTGGGGACCAACACGTAACGAGGAAAGAGCCATTCGAAATCAATATGTTAGGCAGTGGGGATTCATCCTGCATAAAATTCTTGAAGTCATTCTCAAGCCAGAGCGCACGATTCTTCAGTTCGTTGATAAGTTTGATTTGTTCGTGTTCCACGAAATTTCACCTCGCAAAATTAAGCTGTCCTAGAAAATTGGCGGCTTTTTGGATGGCTTGTTTGCACGCTGATTCCCCGCAAGCAAACACTTCTATTCGCCTGCCAGACGCCGCTCTGATTAAACAGATTTTCTTTTCCAGTAAGTGATGGGCAATGGCCTCAACAGCGGCAGCTCTCTTTTTGCTTTTAAATTCAACCCCGCAAACGATTGTCCAAACTTCTCCAGTTCCCCCTCTGACTTGCCTCATTCGTGCTAATCCGGAAGTTGAATAATGGCCAACCCGAAATTCAGGATGCGACTCAGAAGCCATGACATAAACTGCACAGCACTTTTTACCCAGCTCTAGTGGGCCAAATTCTTTTAATCGCTTCATCACCATAGGGTTAACCCTCGTATAGATTCCAAACCAGTTAGCGGATTGGGCCGCTAAATCTTTAAATTTTCACGAATTCCTGCTCCGAAGCAGCAGGCGTAAATTAATGGCGATGAGGAGGAAGTAATGTCGCAACAGACCCTGCGCTGGTTTGATGATTGGCGAAATACGGACCTGACGTGCAAAAAATGCGGTTGGCTTGGTCAGGTCGACGAGAAACAACT
>DZBC01000216.1 GCA_022729835.1 Sulfuricurvum sp.
TGGGTGGCCGGATCAAAACGTCACGGGTGGCCGGATGGGTGCGTTTTTTGCAAAAGGTTCCCATCGGTCCAAGCTCAATGCCCCAAGCACTTTTTTGGGTCACTTGAGCCTGTCTGGCACTAAAGCGATCAATTAGATCACCGTGGCGCAATGGCTGATGCAGACGCAGGAGGGCAATGCGCTGTGCATCATAAAAGTAGAAGTGGGTTACACCCTCCTCACGCATTTGCGAAAAAACTGACGCCCACTGATGCTGCAGTGCGTCACGATCTCCCTGTGCCAGAGCGATCTTCATTTGGGGCATCTGTGCAATTGAAATCAGAGCAATAGCGAGTCCCTTGGCTTGCTGTGTGATGGTCGTATCAAAATCACGCGCCATGAGCCTGAGCTCAGAGGCAATAGCCTCATATTGGGCTTGCCGATGGTATGTCCACCACACCAGCATCGAAGCGCTTAGCAAAAGCGCTATCCCAAACAATAGGGCTAAATGACGTAATGTCAAAAATCGTGCCCGTGGCGGCGTGGGTAATGAACACTTGTTGAAGCGATCCTTGAAGAGATTCAACGACTGGCCTTTTGTTGGTTATATCACGACTTGGTTTATGTTTTTTTTCTTTCACACGGTGTAGAAGGAGTGAAATCTTACAAAAGAAGTGTTGGGTGAGTGTTGGAGGTGTGATTTGAGCATCCATTGGTGCATCAAAAGATCATTTTTTTGGATATTACGTCTGAAAGTTTGCTGTGAATATTGCTGTGTAGGGGATATTGTCTGGGAAGATAAGCGGCGGTTAGCCGCTTATGACATCAGATTGAGCCACGAAGGAGGGAAGTCAAAGAGCAATTCACTCTCTTTCCATTCACTCTTTTCGCTATGTTTCGAATAGAGCTTGCCATCGACACGTTTGTAGTGAAATCCGGTAACGTTGCTCTGAAGCTTTTTGCCTTCCGACAATGCGCTCAGTACTTCTTCTCTGCTTTGCATGCTCATCCTTTGCTCTTGCGTCCAGAACACCAACTGGCGCCGGACGAATCAATTCTCTAGAGTAGCGTTACTTGCTCCGCCTGTGGGCCTTTGTCGCCTTGTCCAATCACGTAAGAGACCTTTTGGCCCTCTTCTAGTGACACGCGACCGTTGCCGGTGCTTTTGATCTGGCGGTAATGTACAAAAATATCTTTAGCGCCGCTCTCTTGTTGAATAAATCCAAAGCCTTTTTCATTGTTGAACCATTTTACAGTTCCTTGTGCTTGTGTTGCCATTGTCATTCCTTGATGGTGAGTTTGAGTTTTGGAAGATAAAAAGTGGAGTATTCTTTAGAGTGGATTGTACGATGAACACAGAGTTATCAATAAATTCAGGCTGCCGAAGAGAACATACATTTGTCTTTCAATGCACTATTGTATCTGAATATAAGCAAAATAAATCCAAAGTATCGTCTGGTTAGTGTTATTTTGCACGTTTAAGCCACTCCTGATGTACACTGACATCTCCTAGCTCACTATGCATCGTCAGTTCACCCTCCATCACATTGCATTGCAAGCGCATAGAACGCGCACAAAGTGATTCGAGTGATTCACTACCACACAAGAGAACCACTTCGACATTGTCAAAACGTCCATATTTACTCTCATTTTGTTTCCACCACGGACGCACCGCACCCTCTTGGTAGCCATACACGATCACCCGCTCGGCTTTGCCGCTGGCTTTTCTAAGGCGCTTTTCATCCACCTGACCAAATTCTACCCACAAAGCCACGTCGCCGCTGTACTCTTTTTGCCAGAGCTCCGCTTCATCGTCACCGCCGATTCCTTTACTAAATACGAGCCGTTCATGGGCATTGAGCGCAAAGGCAACCAAACGAACCATCAATCGTAAATCGGTTTCACTAGGGTGCTGAGCCAGTGTAAGATCATGGGTTTCATAGTAGTGGCGATCCATATCGCTGATTTGCAGTTGTGCTTTGAAAATAGTGGCGCCGATTGCCATGGAGGCCTTTACATGTAAGCTCCCGGCAAGGGGAGGGAAGGGTTAGATGAAGTTTACTTCGCTGACGTGGTGTTTGAGTCCCAGCTCCTCTTTGGAGCAGCCTAGAGCCAGACCCACCATCTGTTGCATGTGCAGTACGGGCATTTTCACGTCGCGTCCGACCGCTTTGGAAGCATGGGCGTATTGCGTGTCGAGCTTGAGGTGACACAGAGGGCAGGGGGTCACCATCCAGTCGGCGTTTTGATCCATTGCGCCCATAAGAGCTTTGCCCGTGAGGACTGCAGCAGTATGGGGGGCTTGCAACTCTGCATGGAAACCACAGCATTTGTTCTTCTCTTCATAATCGACACTGTTTCCGCCAAGCGCAACAATGAGATCATCGAGCGAGCGCGGGTTGTAGGGATTTTCGCCACCGTTGCTCTCATGCTGTAGCTCTGAGGGGCGGATGTTGTGGCAGCCATAGAAGGGGGCGATGTTGAATTGACCCAGCGGCACAGTGACCATGTTTTGAATCTTCTCTAGGCCAAAATCATCAATCAGTGCATACAAAAAGTGTTTGATCTCGCTTGTGCCTTTGTACTCCAATCCCACTTCGGCCAGCTTCTCATTCACGCGCGCTTTGAGCACACTGTCGTGATCGAGGCGGTGTTTGGTCATAGCAGTGTTGATCTGGCAGGTGTTGCAGATGGTGATCATCGTCATGCCTTGCTTTTCGGCGTAGGCGATGTTGCGGGCGTTGAGTACCAAGGAGAGAAAATCGTCGTAGTCTTGCAGGTGCGACGCACCACAGCAGCTCGCTTCGACAAGCTCAACGATCTTGATACCCAGTTTGTTAGCCACGGCGTAAGTGGACATCAACTGCTCTGGCGTACTTTCCTTGGCGGTGCATCCCGTAAACAGGGCGTATTCAAGTTGTATCATAGGGGTGCTCCTTAAAATTTAGCGGTCGATGAGGATTTGACCAGCTTTTGGATCTCATCGAGCTTTTCAGATTTTGGCATGTTCCAAGGCAGAACGATTTTGCCTTTTGAGAACATCTTGAGTGCGACGGGAACGTGCTTCATCACACCCAGATTGCCTTCGCTGTAACGTACCAGTTCGCCCTCATCGAGTAAACCGTGTTTTTTGATCGAGTGGGCAAAGCCTACAGCGTGGCGGGTCGCGACGTTGTTCAGTGCGCGGTCGTGCTCAAAGACCTGATTGTGTAGCTTGGTGATTTTCTCATACGGGTTGACCTCTTTGGGGCAAACCTGCGTACACTCAAAGCACTTCACGCAGTCCCAAACACCAGCAGCAGGCGCGTTGATAATGTCGATACGTTCATCAATGCCATCATCACGCACGTCGGCATTAAAACGGTACGCCTTGGCAAAAGCTGCCGGCCCAATGTAGTCGTCATTGATTTCGATCACAGGACAAGAGTAGTGGCACAAGCCGCACTGGATACAGTAGTCGGCATTGAGTAGCGCTTCGGCCTGCGCCGGGGTAACAGCGCACTCCATATCCGGATGCTCTTCGATATGGCTAAGCAGATACGGGTGCACCTGCTCGTGTTTATCCCAAAAATCTTTTTTATCGATGATCATATCTTTGATTGCGCGCTTTTCGCTGAGCGGATCCAATCTTAGCTCAGTGCCAAACAGGGCGATCAAGTCATTCATGCGCTCTTTAC
>DZBC01000022.1 GCA_022729835.1 Sulfuricurvum sp.
AACTATACGCTTCGTCTCAAGCGCAACAGAAGCCGCAATGATGCCGAAGAGATCTACGAGATCGGTTGGCAAAAAAGGCTTGTGAATCAAGTGATCAAAACCATCGGGTCGTTGCGTCCCCCGGCTGGCCATCAAGAGTTTCTGTCCTGCTTGCACTTTTTCGTCCAGCATAGCGATTTGTGCATCACTATACAACGCGTCATCAATGATCAGTAGATCGTAGGCACCCGCTTCTAATGCCGTCACCTCATTGCACACCTTTAGCGTGTGTCCCGCCTTTTGCGCACTCAGAGTCACCAGCTTGGTCACCACCGGATTTTCATTGAACAGTAGCACTCTCATAGGTCAATTCCCCCTCTTGCAGCCATTCGCTTAAGTTGCTACCATTGTAACTAAAAAGATGTTAAATCATGAAACTGATTATTTTGGTGTTTTGTCTGCTTGAATTCCGGCTTCAAAGCCTCGTTTGGACACTCCCAGAAGAGGCCCATACCGCTATGAACCATTTTGAAACCATGCTCCGTCAGGCCAAAACGGAAGTTGTTATTGTCAGCACCTTTATCGAAGGGTATGATCTCAAACAAACCCTACGTCAGGTAGCCGAAAAAGGGATAAGCGTGGTGTTGATCGTCTCTGAACCACGACAAATGAGCACCCTTGCGCTTTATCCGAGCGTAACGCTTCGAATCGCCGACGAACCGCTACCGACGAGCACGCTTTGTATCGACGGCCAGAGGATCTGCACCATCAATCTACCGCTAAGCCTGTCCATGATGGAAGAACAACGCGCAAGCGTTACATGTAAGCATCAAACAGACACAACACTTAAAGGAAACCCTATCAAAAGCCACCCATACCTAGAAGAGTAAGGTTAAGGCGTTGTAGGCCAAACGCATCTCCTCTTGCAAGATCGACACTGTTGAGGAGAGTGTGGCAATCAACACAATCAAGGAGATCGTGATTTTGATTGGAAAACCGATGACCAGCAGGTTAAACTGCGGCATCGTCTTCATCAGCATGCCAAAGATGACATCAGAGAGCCAAGAGAGGGCGATTATGGGAAACGCGAGCATAAAACCGACCATGAACATCCTTGACGCCGATGCCAGTAGATATTCAAATAACGACGGGGCAATCATAAATCCACCTAAAGGAATCTTTGAGAGCGATAAATCGGCATAGAGCAAGATCCAGTGATGCATATCTAAAGAGAAAAGCACCATCAAGGCAATGAGCGAGAGAAATTGACTAATGATCGGCATGGAGACGCCGCTTTGGGGATCGATCGCAGAGGCCAACGTAAAGCCCATAACAAAAGAGATCTGCCCTCCGGCAAAGGTTATGGTATTAAAAGCCAAGAGCAAAATCAACCCTACCACCATGCCAAAGAGCACCTCGCCCAAGATGGCAATCAAAAGTGATGCTATGGATATCTCAATGGCAAGCGGCGGCATCGAAGCGTAAAAAACGATACTGAAAAAAAATGCCAACGCCGCCTTGATGCTCATAGGGATACTGGTATGCGAAAAAATCGGAACGGTGGCAAACAGGGCACTAAAACGGATAAACAGAAGCAAAAAGGCGACGACGTTCTCGTGCTCAAAAAGCGACGCCCACGTCATAGGCTATTTTAAGCGCGAAAGTCGGCGCGCTTCAAGTCGATAAACGCGGTCACAACGATGTGCCATCGTTTCATCGTGCGTCACCAGCACCATAGCTGCGCCACGCTCGACCAAATAATTCGAAAAAAGATCCATCACTTCCGTTGCGGTGGTATGGTCAAGATTGCCGGTAGGCTCATCGGCAAAGATGATTTTTGGCTGTTTCGTTAAAACCCGAGCAATCGACACCCGTTGCTGCTGTCCGCCTGAAAGCTCCGTCACCTTTTGGCTCATCACCTGCGCGATCCCTAGTCTGTCAATCAGCGCAGGGTCGATCGATTTTTCCCCAAGAATCGCTGCCACTTCGAGATTCTCATAGGCACTAAACCCCTTGAAGAGATAGTGCGACTGAAAAATAAGCCCCAAAATATCGCGGCGCAACGCCACCAATGCGCGATTATCCAGCCCATTCACACTTTGCCCCATAAGCGTTACCTGTCCCGATTGAGGCGTTAGTAGCGTAGAGAGAATATGCAAAAGCGTCGATTTACCGCTACCGCTCACTCCGATAATAGCGACCGATTCCGTCGCATCCAGCGTCAGATCAATGTCTTCAAAAAGGGGATAGTCAAAACGGTGGCAAATGCCAGAAGCTTCAAGTAGTGTCATGGCGACATTATAGGGAGGATTGGCTTAAAAGGGTAAAGCGGATTAGGAGGGGTAAGGGAGGACCCTTACGCCATTTGCGCGGCGACTTCTGCGGCGAAATCGTCCACTTTCTTTTCGATGCCTTCGCCTACTTCAAACAGAACGAATGCAACAATTTCTGCAGTTCCGCCATGTTTTTTGGCTTCTGCAGCAACTGCCTGAGCAACATTCATGCTGTCATCAAGGACGTAGACCTGATCAAGCAGGGCAAGCTGTTTGTCAAGCGTCGTGTTGTCCGCTATAAAACGCTCAAGTTTACCCGGAACGATTTTGTCCCAAATTTTCTCAGGTTTGCCTTCGGCTTTGAGCTCTTCTTTGATGGCATTTTCCGCTTCAGCAAGTACCTCGGGTGTCAACTGCATCATAGAGATGTAGGTTGGTTCGCCCAAAAGCGGCTTTTTAAGACGCGCACGCTCTTCGTTCTCTTTTTTGATCGCTTCGATACGTCCGACAGTCTCTGCTGCGACAAATGCAGGGTCAAAATCCTGATAACGCAGGGTTTTTGGCTTCATGGCCGCAGCATGCATGGAGACATTTTTGAGGATGCCTACCATAGCTTGAGCAGTTTTATCGCTATCGCACTGCGCGGCAACCAAAACACCCACGCGACCATTGGAGTGAACATAGCCGTTAACTGCACCATGCTCAGCCGCATTGAGCGTAACAAAGCGACGCACTTCAATCTTTTCACCGATTCTAGCAACAGTCTGCGTGAAATACTCAGAAAATTTGCCGCTCTCGAAAGATGATTCGTACAGTTCCGCGACTGTGCTCACATTGCTCTTGAAAATCTGTAGCGCTGTGTTGCCTACTAGAGCGATAAAACCATCATTTTTGGCTACAAAATCAGTTTCGGAGTTGATCTCTACCAGTGAGGCAGAAGCAAATGTATCAGAAATCTTGATTCCCAAAAGACCTTCAGCCGCAATACGATCAGCTTTTTTGGCCGCCTGTGTGATACCGCGCTGTTTGAGCCACTCTACCGCTTTATCGTAATCGCCGTCACATTCGGTGAGGGCTTTTTTACAATCCATCATCGGGGCGTCAGTTGCCTGACGCAGTTTCTTTACATCTTCTGCCGTTACTGCCATGATTACTCCTCTTCTGTCGTTTCTTCTGTCATTGCGACAGGCTCATCGCCCATCGCCGCCATCTGCTCTTCCATGCTCTCAGTAGCAACGCTTTCGGTCGCACCATCACCGGCAAGGGCTTTGCCTTCATTCATCGCTTCTGCCATCTCTTTGCAAAAAAGTTGAATTGAGCGAATCGCATCGTCGTTGCCCGGGATCGGGTAGTCTATCACATCTGGGTCACAGTTTGTATCCAATGGGGCTACCACTTTGATACCAAGATTGCGCGCCTCTGTGACAGCAATATGCTCTTTAACCGCATCAATAACAAACATCATGTCTGGAATTTTTTTCATATGGCGGATACCGCCGAGATACGCTTGGAGCTTCTCTCTTTGGCGAGAGAGCATCAAGCCCTCTTTTTTGGTGAGCAGCTTGATCTGGCCGTTCTCTTCCATCTGCTCGATTACTTCGAGTTTGCGGATCGATTTTTGGATGGTGCCATAGTTGGTCAGCATCCCACCGAGCCAGCGGTTGTCTACATACGGCATGCCACAAGACTCAGCCGCTTGGCGAATCGCTACGCGCGCTTGTTTCTTGGTGCCCACGAACAGCATAGTCTGGCCTTCTGCAGCGGCGTCTACCACAATCTGATAGGTGTTGCGGAAGTAGCGCAGGGTTTTTTGCAAATCTATAATGTAGATGTTTTTGCGGACACCGAAGATGTATTTTTTCATCTTTGGATTCCAGCGACGTGTCTGGTGACCGAAGTGCACACCGCACTCGAGAAGGTCTTTCATTGTTACCATAAGGGGTAGTCCTTGTTTGTGAATCCCGGTTCATTAGGGCATCGCTCAACAGCGTCGGATATGGTTGATCCGGGCCGCACCGGTTTTTGAGGCGAAATACCGCGAAACTTTTATTCCGAAAATTTACAGAAATAAAAACTTGAAATAATACTGAAAAAAGCCTTAGTTAATACTTTATCCACGCTTAAATTCAGTGCGCTCGCAGACATTTGTCATGCGCCTAGGAATGCGTCTTTGTCGTAAACAGGGGTATAAATATTCTACATGTAAGCATCGATCGTCATGACATCAGTGTTGTCGAAAGGGTGTTAATAGGCTTGAAAAGTAGTATTTTAGGGGGCTATTTAATGGTGATCACGATTGGACTCGAACCAACGGCCACTACCATGTCAAGGTAGTGCTCTACCAACTGAGCTACGCGATCACTATTTGAAGGCCGAAACTATAGCAGATTTTTTCTGCAAGATCAAGACTCGCAGAGTTTTGGTTTGAGATTGAGGAGCAGGAGCCACAAAACAGCAAAATCGATCATGACATCGGCAAAGTTGAAGACCGCAAAGTCAAAACCCCAGTGATAGTAGACATAATCCACGACGCCGCCATGTACAAAGCGGTCAAACACATTGGAAAATCCGGCCCCTACGAGAATGCCGCCGGGGATCGCGTAGCAATTTTGGCGAAGGTTAAGAATATAGGCAGCCACCGAAACGATCAAAACAAGCTGCAGCCACTTAAGCCACTCGCCCAAAAATGCGAACATCGAAAACGCGACCCCCCGATTGTAGACGAGAATAAGATCGATGTACTCGGAGTAGAAACGATAGCCGTCGATAAATAAACCCTTGATCGACTGATCAATAATAAAGATGCCCACCATCGAGAACATCATGGCGATGAGCAGTTTAGCCACCCAAAGCCTCTTTGAAAAAGTCGCGCAGATGCTCCATCGCCTCATTCATCACATTGGCGTCTTTGGCTTCTAGCAAGATGCGCAGTTTGTTTTCGGTGCCGGAGTAGCGCACCAGATGGCGTATATGTTTGGCATCAAGTGTCGCGAGCTCTTCGTCAAGTCCCGAGATCTGATCGAGGGGTTTTTTCTCTTTTACATGTAGATTGACCAGTTTTTGCGGATAGAGTCCGAAGGGGCGAAGTGCTTTACTCGCTTTTGCGCCACTACGCAGCACCAGAGCCAATACCTGCAATGCGCTCATAAGGCCGTCACCCGTTTTGGCGTAGTCGTGCAATATGATATGCCCGCTCTGTTCACCGCCAAAATTGATACCCTCTTTTTTCATAATATCGAGCACATATTTATCGCCGACACTGCTGCGCCAGAGCTTGAGTCCGCGCGCGCTCATAGCATCTTCGAGCGCCTGATTGCTCATTACGGTTGCTACGATACCGCCGCCTTTGAGTTGACCGCTTTCATGCAGATAGATCCCCAGTGCGCCGAGCAGTTGGTCGCCATCGATCGCTTCGCCTTTTTCATCTACCACAACCAAACGGTCTGCGTCGCCATCAAGCGCAAAGCCAATGTCCGCGCGGTATTTGCGTACTGCGTCTTGCATATCTCGGGGGTGTAGTGCGCCGCAATTTTCGTTGATGTTGAAACCGTCTGGTTTGTTGTGCAGCACAATCACTTCAGCGCCTAGTTCTTCAAGCACGGTGGGGCCTACTTTGTATCCCGCTCCATTGGCGGCATCGAGTACGATACGCATACTTTGCAAGCTCAGGTCGCCGGGGAAAGAGTTTTTGAGTTGTACGATGTAACGGCCTATAACGTCGTCGATACGTTTGGACATGCCAATGCCGTGTCCGGTGGCGTTGGCGCTTTTGATATTGTCGAGGTTGTGGATGATCGCTTCAATGTGCGTTTCGACTACTTCAGTGAGTTTATCACCTTGCGCGTCAAAAAACTTGATACCGTTATCTTCGAAGTCATTGTGGCTAGCAGAGATCATGATGCCGGCGTCACAGCGCATGTTTTGGGTCAAAAAGGCAATAGCCGGAGTAGGCATTGGGCCAACTTGTACCACGTCGTAGCCGACTGCGGTGAGTCCGCTGACGATGGCGTTTTCTATCATATAACCACTACGGCGGGTATCTTTGCCCACCAAAATTTTGCGTGTTTTGGCGTGTTGCTTAAAAAAGATGCCCGCACCCATTGCCACCCTCATAGCCAGAGCGGCAGAGAGAAAACTTCCTGCTTCGCCACGTACTCCGTCGGTACCGAATAATTTCATCTTTACACTCCAAAAGCAAGATTTTTCGCAATATCGTTTAAACATTACTGAATTTTAAGAATCTTTAAGGTAGTATTCTACCCTAAAAAAATTTCAATAAGGATTAATGCCCATGGCAAATCATAAGTCATCATTGAAGCGCATCCGCCAGACCGAGAAACGGACTGAGCGCAACCGCTACTACCGTACCCGTCTCAAGAACATCGTCAAAGCCGTACGCTCCGCCGTAGAAGCAGGTAACAAAGAAGATGCGGAAGCTGCATTTAAAGTGGCCAACAAGCAATTGCACAAATTTGTCAGCAAAGGTGTCTTGAAAAAAGAGACCGCATCACGCAAAGTCAGCCGTTTGCACCTCGCGATCAACGCACTCTAAGCCTTTCGCAGGCAAAACGTGCTAGCTGACAAACTAACCCCATTTATCCACCGCTATAATGAGCTCAGCAATCTTCTGAGCTCCCCGGACATACTCACCGATATCAAGCGTATGACAATGCTCTCCAAAGAGCAATCCAATCTGCAAGATATCTATGAGAAAGCGACCGAGTACCAAAAGCTGCTTGCCGACATTGCCGACAATAAAGAGATGGTCTACGACCCCGAGCTGGGTGATCTGGCCAAAGAGGAGCTCAAAACGCTTGAGCCCAAAGTAGGCGAATGTGAAGAAGAGATCAAAAAGCTACTCATGCCCAAAGACCCAAATGATGGCCGCAATACCATCATCGAGCTACGCGCAGGGACGGGAGGGGATGAGGCGGCGATCTTCGTAGGTGACCTCTTTGGGGCATACCTGCGCTACGCTGAGCTACGCGGTTGGAAAGTCGAGATCATGGACAGCTCACCTACCGAAGCGGGCGGCTACAAAGACATCACAGCGCTCATCAAGGGCGAGCAGGTCTACAGCCGCATGAAGTTCGAAGGGGGCACCCACCGCGTTCAGCGGGTTCCGGCGACGGAGTCTCAAGGACGGGTACACACTTCGGCTATTACAGTGGCGATCATGGCTGAGGTGGATGATGTTGAAGTCACCATCGATCCTAGCGACCTTAAAATCGACGTAATGCGCTCAAGCGGTTGCGGTGGTCAATCGGTCAACACGACAGACTCTGCGGTGCGCATCACGCATATTCCCACCGGCATCGTCGTGACGAACCAAGATCAAAAATCACAGCACAAAAACAAAGACAAAGCGATGAAGGTACTCAAATCACGCCTTTATGAGCTCCAGATGCAAGAGCAGATGGACAAAGAGGGCGCATCGAGAAAAGAGCAAGTGGGTACAGGGGATCGTAGCGGACGCATTCGCACCTACAACTACCCCCAAAACCGCATCTCCGACCACCGCATCAACCTTACGATCTATTCTCTCGAAGAGGTAATGCGCGAGGGCACATTCGATCAGATCATCGATCCTCTGATCGCCGATGCACAGGTCAGAGCGATCGAAGCGGCAGGACTATAACCTTTACATGTAAGGGCTATGCCATGAGGTCGCAAAGGTCGCTTTGACGGCACCTTTAAATGTGATCGTCTCGCCGTTTGTCCCCAGATAAAGGGTTTCTCCGCTGCGTGGATAGGCCTTTGCACTTCCCTCAATCCACCCCTCGTGTAGTGCGCGAACATAACACGCCGCCATGCCTGTTCCACAGGCCAATGTTTCATTTTCGACACCCCGCTCATACGTTCGTACATGTAAGCTTCCATCATCACCGACGCGGGCGATATTGACGTTAGCGTTGTACATGTAGCGCAGTTCGCGCGCCTCATCAATATCAAAATGGTCCATATCGGCATCAAAGGTGACAAGGTGCGGTACGCCTGTGTTGATAAGCCACCACGTTTTTTCTTTTACATGTAAGCCTTTTTCGATGATGCGCGGCGGCGTGAGGTCGCTTTGCACCATTTCCCCGCTGACCTCTGCGTGAATCACGCCTGCCAACGTTACAAACGCCATTTTCGTTCCAGCCAGACCGTGCGCAAAAGCGTAGTGGGCGCAGGCGCGGCTGCCGTTGCCGCACATCTCCGCAACGCTGCCGTCCGCGTTGTAAAACTGCCATTCGAAATCGTGGGTGTGGTGGGGCAAGAGCACGATCAACCCATCCGCACCGATACCGTTTTGACGGTCGCAAAGTGCTTGCGCCAAAGCACTGCGGTCGCGTTTTGCAAAGGTGTGGAAGAGGACAAAGTCGTTGCCGCTGGCGCAATATTTGGCGATGTACATGGTTGGCCTTTTAGTTTTTGTAATGGTACTTTGTTTTGATCATTTCGACGAAGGCTTCACATTCGCGTTGCAGGTGTTTTAGATCTGTACTGTTGTCAATGATCCAAGTGGCGCGGCGCTTTTTCTCTTCGATGTCCATCTGTGATTCGATACGGCGCAAGCACGCCTCTTCACTCATGCCAGAGCGTTTTTTATAGCGCTCAAGCGAGATGGCTTTGGGCGCATAGACAATCACTGAGTGTGCGATGCTGTAGCTGCCTTTTTCAAAAAAGAGGGGAATATCGATGAGATAGGGGAAGCCAAAGGCCTCCTGCTTCTCGCTTTGGCGTTCGATTTCGGCGCGGATGCGTGGATGCAGATGCCCTTCAAGATCGGCTTTGCCCTCGGGATCGCCAAAGATCAGCTCACCTAGCGCCTTGCGATCGACGTGTGCATTCGAGACAAAACGCGCACCAAAGCGCGCTGTGATCCAAAGGGCTTCTTGATCGAGAATCGTATGCGAGATGGTGTCGGCATCGATCACGCGCAAACCGTGTAGACCCAGCAGCGTCGCTACGGTACTTTTACCGCTGGCGATGCCGCCCGTGAGGGCGATAGCATGTTCGAATGCCATTAGTTGCGGATGATGCCAAGGTAGGTTTTACGGATATAGTTGGGCATAGCAAAGGCGCTGACGTGCATGTCGCAGTTGTAATACTGCACCCCCTCAAGCAGGTCGCTGCGCTGCAAAATGATATCGGCGGTAGGATGGTAAGCCTTGGAGGCCAGCAGTAGTGTTTTTGCTCCGGCGCGATAGGGCATGATGATCTTGTAGTAGTGGCCCAAAACATGCATTATGTCAGTGTTGGCGTTCACGTCGTCAAGGTCGGGATGGGTGGTGACAAGCAGTGCGTCTTCACGGCTGACACGGTGGATATGCGCGGCAAGCGCTGCGTCAAACGGCGCTTCGCTTAACACCACGTCAAAATGGTTGGCACCAAGGTCACGCAAAGCGCCCAGGGCGTTGGTGGCGCTAATGACGGTCACCTCTTCGATGCGGTAACGGGAGAGCTCAGCTTCAAGTAATCGGCTGTCATCACAGATGAGCAAGACGGCAAGCGGGGATTTGTGGGTGCACAGGGGCACATGAACCATCATTTCCGGATAGATAAAAGGTTTCATTCGGTAACTATTCCTCTGTTAAAGTGGTGGATTGTAGCACAGCAGCATTAAAAAGGGTTAAACCTCCCTGCAGAGACGCACCTTTAATCCTGACTTAAAGATGATATTTTTTAGCAAAAACTTGGTTATTAAAATGTCCGATTAATATCCATTCTAGTAAAATTTCATATCTAAATGATGCGAAAAGGTTGGTCTGTAATGAAAAAATTAGCGCTTGTGTTGGTTTTTGCTCTCTTTTTATCCGGCTGTGCTGTCAAAGATTTTCAGCGCTTCGATAAAAACGCTCAAAAAAGTGCCGAAGTCAAAGAGATTCCGGAGGGTGTTTATCAACAAGAGAAGGTCTTCGAATGGAAGATCCAGCAAGGCGATCGCGTAGAGATTACGGCGTTTAACCAGTCCTCCAATTCCGGCGGCCAACTCAGCGAACTGCTCAACAGCGGAGGCCAGCGGGTCTATACCCAGCGCGTCGGCGACGAGGGGATGCTGATCGGTGCTGATGGCATGGTCAATCTGCCGTTGATCGGCAACATCAAGATCGTGGGTATGACTGAAAAACAGGCTTCGGAAAAGCTCATCGAGGGGTACAAAACCTACCTTCGAAGCCCCTATGTAGCAGTCAAAATTCTCAATCAGCGCCTCTTTGTACTGGGCGAAGTCAACAAGCCAGGCGTGGTACTCGTGACCAATGGTACGATGTCGCTTTTTGAAGCGCTTGCCAGCAGCGGCGATATCACCGATTTCGCCGATCGCAAAAGTATCCGTGTCATTCGCGGCGACATGCGCCATCCCGAAGTGCGCTCCATCGATATGACCGATTTTGCCTCCATAACGGCTTCGAGCTTGATTTTGCGCCCCAATGATGTCGTGTATGTCGCTTCACGAGAAGAGCGCGCCTCTATGGTCGGCTTTGATGAAGAGCTCCCATGGGCACGCTTTATTGCCACTATTCTCCAACCTTTCTCTACGGCAGCCGTTGTGTACGGGGTAACAAAATAATGACGACCCCTAACACTCCTCGTAACGAGGACGAGATCGATCTGGGTGAGCTCTTTGCGGTGATCCGTCGGTATCGCTACCTTATTTTGAGCGTTTCGCTGCTGGTGACTCTTCTCGCCACCGCTTATGCCTATTTTGCTACTGATATTTACAAAGCGTCGGTGAGTGTCGAGGTCAAAAGCGAGCGTAACAGCCAAAATGACTTTATGAGCATGGCGCTGGGTCTTGAGAGCAACAATGTCGATAATGAGATCGAGATTTTGCGCTCACGCTGGATCATCAGCCGTGCGATGGAGCAGCTCAATCTGGGCACGCGCATCTACACCAAAGAGAAGCTGCGCACCGTCGAGCTGTACAAAAATGCCCCTTTTGCCATCAAAAGCGCTTTTGTATCTGCGCAGGTGGTCTCTCCTTTTATAATCCATCCAGTTGATGATCAGCGCTATCGCCTAAGCATCGAACGTTCACTCAAAGAACGCACCATAACTGCCATACGTTCCCTCATCGCCCCTGTGCCCCCAGACCAGATACCTGTCGCTTATGATCAGGTACATCGCTACGGTGAAACAGTACAAACGCCGTGGTTCGAGGTGACAGTGAGTAAGATTTACGCCCCCGAAAACACGCTGTACTGGTTTAAGACGATTGACGATTATGGTATTTATGAAGAGATTGCCTCTTCGCTCAAAGTAAGCACCCTCTCAAAAATGGGCACCATCCTCTCAATCACCTATGAAGACAACAGTCCCCAACGCGCCAAAGAGGTCGCCAATGCTATTGCCAATGCCTATCTGAGCACCGATCTAGAGGCCAAAAGCCAAAGCGCCAACAAAACGCTGGAGTTTCTCGACCGCCAACTTGACGCCATCAACAAAACCTTGCAAAGCTCCGCCGAATCACTGCAGCAATACAAGGCGACCAATGTCGTGATCGACGTGGGCTCAAAAGCTCAACTCACCGCAGAGAAGCTAGGTGAGCTGGAGAAGCAGCGCTATGAGCTGGATATGCAGCTTGATGTACTCAACAACACCTTGGCCTACATCCGCAGTAACGATGATCTTAGCGGTATCGATCTGGGCGCGACCGGAGCGACCAATCCGTCGATCAACGGTTTGATTTTGAAGATTCAAGAGGCCAAGAGTCTGAAGAACTCGCTGCTGATCGACTATACCGAGCTACACCCCGACGTGGTGAAGGTGAGCGGCTCGCTGACAACTTTGCGTTCAACGCTCGAAAACACGATCAAAAGCTCTATCCGAACCCTGTCTGAGCGCAAGATTTCGCTCAACAAATTTATTCAGGAAAATGCCGCTTCGCTCGAAGCGCTGCCGCAGCAAGAGCAAGAGCTTGCCCGTATGAACCGTAGCTTTTTGGTCAACGAGAAGATCTACTCCTTTTTGCTGCAAAAACGGGCCGAAACTGCGATTCTCGAATCTTCTACCGTTTCGGCCACACGCATTGTCGATAGCGCCGTCACACCGCATGAGCCGATCAAGCCCAAGCGTAGCTTGATTGTCGCAGTAGGGTTTATTTTGGGCGTGATTTTGGGATTGGCGCTTGCCTTTTTCCGCAACTATCTCAACAACACCATCCAGACGATCGAAGATATCGAAAACCATAGCTCCATTCCGCTCTATGGCGCCGTTCCACACCTCACCTCCGAAAAGAATATCCAACCCTTTTTGGAAGCGATGCGGGTTATCCGTACCAACCTCGAATTTTTACAAAACAGCGGCACATCCAAACTGGTGACCGTCACCTCTTCGGTGCCTACCGAAGGTAAAACCACCATCTCGACCGAACTCGCCAAGATCATCGCTAGAACGAACAAAAAAGTGCTGATCATTGACCTAGACATGCGCCGTTCACGGGTACATGAGAAGTTCAAAATCGATAATGACATTGGCATGAGTACCCTACTTTCGGGTAAAAACACGCTTGGAGACGTCTTACATGTAACGGACGTAGAAAATCTGCACCTTATCCCAGCAGGACCCGTACCGCCGAATCCTTCGGAAATGCTGATGTCGGCGACCTTTAAAACGGTGATCGATAATCTGATCACGCGCTACGACTATGTGATCCTCGACTCTCCGCCGATTGGGTTGGTGACAGATGCGATGATGTTGATGAAAATGTCAGATATCAATCTTTTTGTATTCCGTGCGAAATACTCCAAAAAAGATTTTATCAAGAACATCAACCGCTTTGTCAGGGAGCATGAGCTGGCCAACTGCGGCATGATCCTCAACGGTCTGGAGCTGGGCAAGAAGTTTGGATACGGTTATGGGTATGGATATGGATATGGCTACGGTTATGCCCACGACTACTACACCAACCCCGGCGCAAAGAGCTAAAGCAGATTGTTAAGCAGCCGGTTGCGCTGGCATAGATGCGCATAGACGGACGTCTCAAAAAGTCCCGATAGCGTCTGCACATGACGCACCTTGTGTGTGTCGCTTCCCACAAAATCGATCATTCCCCGATCCACCAGCGCCATGGC
Organism: Sulfuricurvum sp.; assembly: GCA_022729835.1. Classification (GTDB taxonomy): domain Bacteria; phylum Campylobacterota; class Campylobacteria; order Campylobacterales; family Sulfurimonadaceae; genus JAFGUB01. The sequence goes on from DZBC01000022.1 coordinate 13,310, forward strand.
TGCCTCTTTGACCTCTGCGGAGTAGTACCCGGTGAGCGAATTGAGGTTGAGCTGAAAATAGACGCCCATGGTTTTGAGCTGCTCATATTTCTCAAACGCCCTGTACATGTAAAGGTAGCGCTCAGGGTGGGCAAGCACCGGCTTGTATCCGGCCTGCTTCATTTGGGTGACCATATCAAAAAGCCCTAGCGGATGGTTGACATACGACATTTCAAAGAGCACAAAAGGGCCCCCAAACGTGAGAATATCGCGTTTTTCGAGTAACTGCATGAAGTGCTCGTCGAGGTAGTATTCAGACGCGGCTTCGATCTCGATGTCAATATTGCGGTAGTGCAATTCAAAGCGCAACTCATGCAAACCCTCCAAGATAATGGCTGAAGTATTGGGGTAGCGATGGCTGGCAATATGCGGAGTGGTGATAAGCTTGGTGTAGCCCAACGCCTTGAGCCTTCGGATCAAATCGATCGCTTCATCCATTGTTTCGGCTCCATCGTCGATGCCGGGAATCAAATGTGAGTGCAGATCAATTTTGAGCTTCAGACATGCCGATTCATCGGGGATGGGCTCAGCATGGGCAAGCAAGATGCTGCCGATCGCATCTTTGGGTGTTGGTTCCCTGTGGCGTCTGTAGCGCAACCAAACAACTGCGAGTAGCGTCAACACGGCAAACCCTAGAGCAACGAGCAGAATGTCGGTGCCGCTTGAAGAAGCAGGCTGGTTTTTGCGTAGGTAGAGGGCTTCCTCTTCGGATGTGAATGTTTTGGATTCGACGCTCTTTGATGATCGCTGGGTAAGTGGTGTCGGCTCGGCTGCGAGGGCAGACCCTCCCAACAACAGAGCCACTACCAAGGCTGCCTTAATCACGACTGGGCGCTTCAAAATAGAGCGTGCTGCTCTCTCGCAGTCGGTGCAGATGCGCTTTGATATAGCTCAGGCCGATGCGGTCGCGGTTGCGGTAGTAGCTTGAGAGCTCTAGGTCGTTTAGCGGTATGAGGGCGCTTGAGGGGTTGAGGGTGTTGGTGCCGTCTTCGCGGTTGATGGTGGAGCGCAGGCCGTAGTAGAAGTCGTTTTTGCCTTTGATCTGGGCGTAGCGCGAAGCGAAGAGTTTGCGCGGGGTGAGCGGGATGGTGACGCGCGCTCCGGCGAACTGCTCGTCGGTGTTTTGGTAGATGAGCGAGACTGCTACGTCGTCAAAGTCGCGTTTGAACTCAAGGGTGAACCCTTCATCTTGGTGCCAATAGCGGCCATAAGTGGCTTCGGCGAAAAGGTCAAGCGGAGCGTAGTAGTAGCGGTAGCTGCCCAGATAGAGCTCACGGGTATCTTCGTCGTCGCTCTCGTGCGCGAAGTAGCCCAGCCGTGCTTTGAGTGCGTGGCTGCCCCCGAAGAGCTGGTAGTCGCCTTGCGCCATT
>DZBC01000023.1 GCA_022729835.1 Sulfuricurvum sp.
ATGGGTGGCCGGATCAAAACGTCACGGGTGGCCGGATGGGTGCGTTTTTTGCAGCAGGCTGAAAAAGAGATAGAGCGTGTTGACCATCAATATCTTCTCTTTGGTGGTCAAAGCGATGATCAAAGAGTAAACCAGCGTCGTGAGCAGCACCCCGAAATAGGCCATATAGATCAGCAAAGCGTTCTTCTCATAGGCGCTAAAATCCTCTTCGCTGAGCAGCAAAATCTCCTCAAACGAAGGCAGAAGCGAGTAGATGCGCAGATCATAAACCGCTTGGCCATAAGGCGGCACGCTCACGCGAAACGCCATCAGATGCGACTTCACACCGCGATGATCGATAGAGACGGCGGCACCGGAGCGCTGCACGACACTCTGTTGATCGGTTTGACGGTACAGATCGATATGCTCGATATTCGTCTCCGTGAACAACAAAACGCGCGATTGCGCCGCAGGGGTCGGATTGTTGAGCGTGAGTCTGTACCAGTACTCTTTTTTGGGGGCGATATGGACTTTGTTAGAAGCTGTTTGCCAGAGCGTGTCGCCTTGGATTTCGCTTGCATCACGGATGTTTGGGGCGTACTGCAACGTAAACGACCGTACCGAAGCCTCATCTTCGAGGATGACAGGCTCGGCATACGCCGCCAGCCCGAAGAGCAAAAAGAGCCAAACCAGATGCATTACCGCTCAATCAGCAATTCATATCCGATGCCGGAATGGTTTTGTATCTTCAGGCAGGGTATCTTTTTGCGCAGTCGCGAGAGCAGTTCGCGTACGGTGGTGGCGGAGACGGGTTTGAGATCCCACACGAAGTGGTGCAGCTCCTCATACGAGACGATGCCGCTTGGCCGTTGGCACAAAAACTCCAGCGCGCGCAGCTCGGTAGCGGTTAGAAAGATCTTATCGTCACCGCTTGAGACATATTTGGATTTGACATGAAAGGTGTACTCGGGGCACAAAACGACCGCGAAACGCTCTTCAAGCCTTTGGTCTATCTTGTTGATCGCCAGCTTGACCGAAATTTTGATCGTCTCTTCGGTGAAGGGTTTGATGATGTAATTTTCGGGGTTTTGGCGGATCGCCTCTTTGATGATGGCGTCGTTGCTATAGGCGGTGACGAAGATGGTTAATATGCCCTGATCTTTGAGCGCTTCGGCGATGGTAATGCCCGCTTTTTTGGTCGCTTCGGTGCCGAGGTTGATATCCAGCAGCAAAATATCGGGGCGAATGCGGCTGATCGTCTCTATGGCGTTGTCGAATCGACTGATCACCTCTACCACCTGACACCCCATTTTTTTGAGTATCTCCGACATAAAATGGGCAACGACGATCTCATCTTCTACAATGACTATACGTATCACGCTATGGAGCCTTTTGGGTCTGTATCTATTGCCTAACGATCTTCGTTTAACGTTACATGTAAGGCATGATACTCATTTTGCATCAAAGTTAAGCTAGATTGAAGTTCCCTCTAACACTTTTCTAACATCTATTGGTCACAATGGGATTAGTCGTTCTTTTTGGAAGCTTAAAAATCCAAAGTGATAAATTCCAAGTCAATCTAATTTAAGGATAGTGATATGAATCAGGATGCCATACTCCCTTCTATTCGAAAGGGCCTCAAAAGAAAACTCCACGCATGGATGCCAAGCAACAGCGATCTGGTGGAGCAGGAGCTAGAGATTTACGACGCTTATCTGAGCCGCAGAGATTTTCTAAAAGTCGCTTCGGTAAGCGCGATGGCGGCGTGTGTTTTGCACGGAGAGGACAACGAAACCTTCAACGGGCCGCCCTCGCAGTGGAATGTGGGCGATAAAAAATCCGCCATTCCTCGCAGTGCACAGCTACAAGTCTCGCAGGCCACCAATATCATCGTCGATGCTGATATGGTCGATTCGGTGCAGCAGTATAATCCGATTGATGCCAAAGGGCCTGTGATCATAGGCGACACCGTCATCGAATCGTTCAACCCGCACATCATGACCGTCGATATTGAAACCGATCAAACGCGCACCATAAACCGCACCTTCGGTATTCCCGAAATCGTTCAGCTCAAAAAAAACAACAGCGCCTCGGATTATGTACTTTGTACGTTCACCAACAGCGACGACAAGACATCGGGACTAGAGTATCAAGAAAAGTGGTTGGAGGGAACCAGTGCCTTTAATTACGGTCGCCTCGTCGGCGCCAACGGCAACTATCACAACAAGATCAAAGATGGCCTTGTCTACAACCAAAAGCTCTATCTGCTTGCAGAGACCGAAAAATCGGTATTTAATGATACGCTCGGCAGCATCTACTACCAAGCCTACACACACGCACTGCTCGCACCCGGTATGGAGTTTGACGAGAGCACCTTAAGCGCTGACGCAAAAGCGTGGAAGCAGATCGATCTGATGACGCTGTTTTACCAAGTAGAGACCTACGCTTATGATGAACGATATATTCTCGAGGTTGATCGCTACGCCGACGGGGAACAGAACAGCTTTTTGTATGGAACGATTATGTGTGATCGTGATTTCTTTTATGGCTTCGTCATCACCTTCGACGATTTTTCACTCACGCCCAAAGTGAGATTTTTCCATCTCTATTTTCAAAGCACTTTTTATGCTGCTTATCGTAATTACATGTCCAATATGTATACGCAACTCAACAGTGAAGAGGGTATCTGGATATGGAGTGAGTATTTTTTCGGTTGCTTCAACCGCACCTTTGTTCCGATTGCGGTAAACGGCACGGACATCATCTTTCGCTATGTGATCATCGAGGGATTTGAGGGTTTACACTGGCCTAGCGTCAACGATTCTGGAATGGGCCCTTATAAAAGCACTTTTTTGTTCAATGTCTCGACCGCCGGCACTGCCGCCAATCAGCTGCTTCGTCTTTTCAATGATGGCTCTACACCCCGCTACGAGTATGACAACAATGGAAAATATTTCACTGTTAAAGTGGCGGGATATATTCCAGGACTTCAAAATTTCCGAAACTATCTTGACGGCACCATGCAAATCGGGACAAAGAGAAACATCACCTATACCCGCTTTATGCGTCATGAGTCCAACGGCGACCTCTCTTTGATTGTCAACTATCCGGAAGCGCCTTCAGCAATAATTTTTGATTTGCAGATCACATACAAAGCTTTTTCGCTAAAGCGGGTGGGTGGCGGATATCAAAAAAGCGAAACCCTCCCTTATACATCTGGATCTTACCCACTCTCTACGGCTACTGTTGACACAAAGCATTATCGTGAATTATGGTTCGATCAAGTCAAGGGGCAGATCGATAGTGTTAATACTCTCAGTAACATTGGAGATATGATCAGAATTACCGGCAGTGGACTCTATAACTTTCAAATGATGCACAATCCTAATGGTTTATTGCGATGCCACTTCTTGATAGGAGAAAATAAAGCCCTCAGAATAGATCAGTATCATGCAGACGGCAAGACGATGTTAGTCGCCTTCAACGAAGCCGGCACCGCTCATACTTTCGAATCTCTACTTGCAGTGATCGTTCCGGGTGCTTGGGGTTTCATCCAGAACTCAACCCTCTTTTATCCCCCCGCACCTATCGCCTTTGATGCCTTTAAAATCAACCACATGCCTGCGACCGCACAAGACAGCGAGGTGATCTATACTGCTAAACGGCTCAGAATCCAAGATACTGCGGCGAAGCGGTTAGTGCCCAACAGCGCGGGTGCAGAGGTGTACAGCTACTTCCACGCTATCAGCGAGCCCATAGAAGGCAGATGGAACCTCAGTGAGCTGGAGACAAACTCCGCAGCGGGTACCAATATTTACATCGATAAGCGCCACCGCATCAATCTAGCCATTACCAATATCTACGGCGCTCCGACAACACTAGGAGAGGATGTCTATGTAGAGCTACGTTTTGATACCCCGCTAAAACTATTTGATAAAACCAATCCGCTTGCACCAAAACACTATTACGTCAACTCCAGACAGGTGAGCATTTTTGCAAAGCCGGGCGTGGGAGGCAAATTGACCTTGGAAGCCGATCTGGGTGGTAGCCGCAACAAGCTCTACCGAGGGGCCACAATGAGCTACAGACTGATCAAAAAGAGTGACCTAAAGCTTGTCGATGGCAGTCCGGTGGCAGCTCTCTCTAGCTTGAGCGACTCCACCACAGGCTTCAAGGCGTGCAACATCTCCTTTGCGGCGTTTGACCGACTCTCCGGCACGCAACATCCGATGCTCGCAACCAATGATATAGAGACAAAGCTAAGTTCCGGCACCACGCTCGATACCACACAGCGCTCTAAAACGCTGGAAGCTTATGGCGCAATGAGAGACGCCGCACGTCCCAAAAACAGCACACCGCTAGTTGGCGCTCGATCGCTCTATCAAACGAAGCTGAGCAGGCGCGGGGTACGCAGCATCACCTTGCGCTCAGATACCTTTGTCTATTACGATCCGCTCACCAGTGTCTTGGTCTTTGGCTCCACATCCAATCGCCTGACTCGAGGAGCCTTTGATTGGGTGACGGATGCATGGAACATTGTGACAGATGCCATTGATAATGCAATTGATACCCTTGTTGACGGTGCTGCAGCAGCAAAAGCACTCCTTGAAGCGATTAAAACTAAAGCAATGGAGTTTTTTAGCGCTGTTCTTGATACCGCTTCAGCTATCGGTAGTGCCACACTCTCTATCATCGATGCCGCCGCAGCGCTGGCATCGGGTCTCTATCACAGTCTCACGGAGGCTATCAGTGGAGCGTTCAGTAGTGTAGTTGATTGGCTAAAAGATGTGATAGAGGCTATTTTTGGCTACCTCAATACATGTTACAACGTGGGTACGGAGATCAAGCAGCTACTCATTGACCAACTCAAATCCAGCACAACCTATCCCAATAATATCTATGGGCGCATGAGTGGCGTCACTTCAGAGATTCAAGGCACCATGAATAGTGTTTTCTCCTATCTCAAAGATCAGAGCACCATAGAAGCAAACGGCCTATTCAAATTTGAAAACATCGCTCCGCAAAATATCCAACAGATCATGGTTTCCGCGCAGACAAAGATAGCAGAGGGGGTAGGAAAAGGCAAAGTCCTTACCGACACCTTGATGGCCGGCAGCACCCACCTCAATCATGTCACGGAGCTGTCCAAAACGCTATTTTCAACCATGAGCTCCACGCCCGATCACTATCCCGATACGCCTCAAACTTGCGACAGCACACTCACAATTGAGGAGCTTATCAAGTGCTCCGCCACCAATATCCACAACAATATCATGGATGGTTTTGAAGAGACGCTCAAGGATGCAAGCACGCTGGCGGAAACCTTTCTCGCTTTTGGCTCAACCAATGGTCCGACAGCGGGAGATTTAGCTCTGCAGTACAAGAAGGTATTTAAAACGGCTTATGACCATGCGATTACCACGCCGGAGCTTATCATCGATACTATTGCAATGGTTCCTACGGCAATCCTTAACGGCTCATCAACCATGGATACCATCAAATCAGCATTAGACACAGCTGCAAAATCGGCTCTAGAGCTTGTTGGATTGGCGCTCTTTTTGGATAAGAATAAATTTAAAACCGTCGATGACTTGACCTATTTCATCATGGGCTTTACGATACAAAATGGGCTTGCCATCACGGGTGAGCTGTATAAGGCGATCAACCCTAATATGGACAAAGATCAGTTTGTCAACTACATCGCCAACGGAACGATGCGCTCTGACATGAACACTGTGTTGAATACTTTTGATCAAGCACCCAAACTGCGCCCTAGCGGTTGGGAGATCGCCTACAATTCGATTCAGTCTACTCTTGGAGTCATCGATACCATCCTAAGCTATGTCAATGTGTTTAACAGTCTCGCCGATTACGATATCGATATTGCACCCGATGCTGCCACCGCCACTGCACTCAAAGCCAATCCACTGTATAAATTTCTGAAAGTCTCCGATTTTCTCATCTCTCAGTATAGGGTATTGGTCGGACTCTGGAACGTGATCACCGCCCCTACCTATCTTGCGCTTAAGGATAACAGTGAAACGGCCAAATGGGTTATAGGGTTTGAATGGGTAAATTTTGGTATCGACACCGTTCTTGCAGTAGTGGATTCAGTGCTCACAATAGCAGACTTATTAGGGATTTCGGAGACGGTATCTGCTGTTAGCCATCTAGTCTTGAGTGCGCTTAAGCTAATGCAAAATATCTTGAATTTTATTTTAGGGATTATCAATTCAGCCCTATATGGAATTGAAGAGGGGCTGGAGGATATCCTGGTCAGCATTGCGAAGTTCATCCAAAATGTGATCGATATGTTTGCTACCGGCTGTAATATGGTCTATAAACACGATAATGAACCTATTTCCAAGGCTATCTTCGGCGGTGCATGGGCTGTACTGGCTGTTGCTTCCGCTGGGATGAATGTGGTGGTGCTCGGTGAAGAGATCACCTTTCAGATCATTGATGTCGCTACAGGAGATTAAGATGCGAAGTTTCATACTAATAGGTCTTATTGTCGCTCCGCTGTGTGCTTGGCAAATGAGCGAACTTGCCACCGGTCAAACAACAGTGTATCAAAGCGGTGATGACGGCACCTACCAAGCGGGTATGCGCAGAAGCTTTACCCGAGACGCGGCTAAAGAGATAGTTACCGACCATCTTACCTCGCTGGTATGGCAAGACAGTAGTGTCAATGCCACGAGTCTCTATACCCTCAATGAAGCCAATAATGCTTGTAATGTGCTCACTTTGGGGGGATGGAGCGACTGGCGATTGCCCACTATAGAAGAGCTTAGAAGCCTAGTAGATAAAGGCACCGCTTCATCTGCCAAAATGAGCAATGCTTTCTTACATGTAAGCGATGATGATCACTGGTCTGCCACTCCTTATGATCTCTTTGCGATTCAATCGTGGAGCATCGACTTTTTCACAGGCGGTGACGGTGTCAATGCTCAGGGTGATAGGCTCAATGTCCGCTGTGTGCGGGGAAGCGTTCAGACTCCTGCATCTTTTTCCCGCGACGGTACTAACAATGTGGTCACGGACAGCACAACAGGACTCATATGGCAGGATGATGCGGATGCAAAAAACTTGGAGCATAACTGGAGCGCCGCCATCAGCTACTGCGAGCATCTCACGCTGGCGGGGCGCACTGATTGGAGGCTGCCTAGCGTTAATGAGCTTTGGGGATTGTCGGATCGTAGCAAAAGCGGGCCGGCGCTTCCCGTAGCGTTTGTCAACTATGACAACACCAATAGCTACTGGTCTTCGACTGTCAACGTCAATGAGCTCAATACCTCATGGGATGTGAACGTCTATGACGGTAACGGATTCAAAAAAAATTGGGTGGAGCAAAACTCTGTCCGCTGCGTGCGCGGAAGGTATGTGCATCCGGCAGAACCTTACATCGAACGGTTTTTTCAGAGCTTCTACGGCGACAGCGCGGATCGTGACGATTTCTATCAGTGGTACGAGGTTATGAAGCAGCAATCTGCGGCGAGCGTTGCCATTGCATTTTTCAACTCGCAGGAGTTTAAAAATATGAACCTAACCGATGCGCAGTATCTGGATCTACTTTACACCACCGTCATGGGGCGCGCACTAACTCAGACTGAGAAAAATGCGTTTTTGGCCCGTTTGGGCAGTGGAGTCAGCCGCGAAACGATCTTTTTTGAGTTGTTAAGATCGCAGGAGTTTTCGACCTACGCCTCAGACATGGGCGTTGTCGCTATTACCATAGCCGAGCTGCCAAAAGCCTCCGTTAGCCCTTCCATATTGATGTATCTACTTCAATAGCGCGGGCTTACATGTACTCACAAAATCACCCGCTCAAACTCCTCTAGCGTCGTCGATCCTTCGACGATGAGGCGGAACATATCGTCTTTGAGGGTGCGCATCCCCCCAGCGGTGACGTAGTTGAGGATGGCAACACTGCTTGCCTCTTCAAAAATCATTGTTTTGACCGTTTCATCCACCTCAAAGAGCTCCGTAATCGCCTGTCTTCCGTGGTAGCCTGTGTTGTTGCAGTGTGCGCAACCCGTTGCTTCATACAGCTCATAGCGCTCCTGTGTCACCTGCGACGCGCTGATGCCGTACGCCAAAAGCGCATCGCGCGAATAGCTGCGGCTCTGTTTGCAGATGGGGCAGAGTCGGCGCACCAGCCGCTGCGCGATCACCGCGAGCATCCCCTCAGAGAGCAAAAACGAAGGCACCTTAAGCCCGCGTAGCCGCACGAGTGCGCCGATGGCGTCGTTGGTGTGGACGGTGGAGAGCACCAGATGGCCCGTGATGGAGGCTTCCATGGCGATCTGCGCCGTGTCGATATCGCGGATTTCGCCCACCAAAATAATGTCGGGGTCTTGGCGCATAAAGGCGCGGATCGCCTTGTCGTAGGTGTAGCCCGCTTTGGGGTTGTACTGGGTCTGGTTCACAAAGGGGATGCGGTACTCGATGGGGTTTTCGATGGTGAGGATGTTCTTTTGCAGTCGGTTCATTTCGCGCAATATCGCATAGAGCGTCGTGGTCTTGCCGCTGCCGGTGGGGCCGCTGAGGAGTATCACGCCGTAGGGCTTTTTGGCCAGACGTTTGAGCCGCTCTTTGATCTCATTAGCAAGGCCGAGCTGTTCGAGCTGAAAAAGCTCCTTGGTGTTGGTGAGAATCCGTATCACGACACTCTCGCCCGTGTCGGTAGGCATGGTAGAGATACGCATATCGTAGTCGCGCCCCTCGTAAGAGAGGGACATAGAGCCGTCTTGAGCGATGCGTCTTTGGGCAATGTCCATATCGCTCATGATCTTTATGCGCGATACCACCTGATCGCGGATGCCGACTGGTAGTGTGACGTAGTGTTGCAACACGCCATCGAGCCGCAAAAAAAGGTGTACCGCGTCCTCTTCTGGCGCTAGGTGAATGTCTGAAGCACCCATATCGATGGCTGTATGGATGAGCGTATCCACCAGTGCCACAATCGGCACCTCATCAGGGCGCGAGACCATGGCATGAAGGGTGCCCTTTTGGGATAGATAAGGGCGCTCGTAATAGTGCTTAAGAGCTTCGGCGATCTGGTTGGTCTGCGCATAGGCCGGATGAATCTGACGCATCGCAAAACGCTCAAGCACCTGTAATGAACGCATCGAGTGGGTGCTCTCTACCGCGACTGTCAAACTGTTTTTGTCGCACTTGAAAGGGACTACGCGGTGTTTGAGCGCAATCTCTTTGGGCAGTAGGGCCAACGCCTCAGCGGATGGGGGTGTCACGCTGAGATCGACAAAAGGGATGTTCTTCTCCCTAGACTCCGCCACCATGCGGTCATATTCAGTGATGAACCCATAAGCGATTAGGGTCTCATCCACGCTCCTGCCGGTTACTAAATGTACATCACAAGCCAGCTCCTGCATCTCTCGGGTGATCATTCGGTTGTCGAAATAGTATTCGGCGCGTTTACGGCTCTGGGGAGATAGGTCGTTTTTTGTGGCTTCCAAGCGGCGCTCTTTCGGGGGAGTTTAGATCTTTGGCGCAGAGTATAGCATAGGGCTCTTTTTTAAGAGCGTAGCGTGGCAATCTTGTTCAAGTTTTGTAAAAAGTCTATTTTACGCTAAAGCGAGGCGGCCCTCACCCCTGCGCGCTCTGCTCGCTTTTGTACATGTAAATTGGTTCGTTGTGTTCACCTTCTTCGACAAACGCTTCGGTGATGATGACGCGCTCAAGGCCTGTTTTGCTTGGGCAGGTGTATTGCAGCGGTAACATCGTCTCTTCGATAATGCCGCGAAGGCCGCGTGCGCCTACGCCTTTGTCGATGGCCCGCTGCGCGATGGCTTCGAGTGCACCCTCTTCAAACTCCAGAGCGATACCGTCCATCTCAAAAAGTGCCTGAAACTGCTTGATCAGCGCGTTATCAGGCTCACACAAAATTTGTTTCATTTGTGCCTTGTCCAGCTCACGCAGTTGGGCGATGACCGGGATACGCCCGATAAATTCGGGGATCATGCCGTACTGGATTAATGCTTTTTGATCCACTTTGAAGGGTTTGTCGTCGCTCTTGGCGGCGCTTTTGTTGAAGCCGACCTTGTTGGATTTTTTGGTGTGCCGATCAGGCACCAGCCCCACAAAAGCGCCGCCGCAGACGAAGAGCACGTGGGCGGTGTTAAACAGCACCGTTTCAGTGGTGGAGTTTTTGCGGCTCCCCTTGACCGGCACGTAGACCTCTGCGCCTTCTAGCATCTTGAGTAGTCCTTGCTGCACCCCTTCGCCTGAGACGTCGCGCCCCATCGTGGCGCTCTCGCTTTTACGTGCGATCTTATCGATCTCATCGATATAGACAATGCCACGCTGGGCGAGTTCGATATCGTAGTTTGCAGCCGCGAGCAACCTAGAGAGGATGCTCTCGACATCCTCACCCACATAGCCCGCTTCGGTGAGCGCCGTCGCATCGGCAATGGCAAACGGGACGTTCATAATGCGGGCTAACGACTTGGCTAACAGCGTTTTACCGCTGCCCGTAGGCCCAAGAAGGAGAATATTGGACTTCTCCAGCTCCACGTTGTTATAGATCGGGTTTTCGATCCGTTTGTAGTGGTTATAGAGCGCTACCGCCATCACCTTTTTGGCCTCTTCTTGGCCGATGATGTATTTATCTAAAAAGGCGACGATCTTTTCGGGTTTGGGGAGCTGTTGCTGCATGGATGTATGCTGCTCGAAGCGCACCTCTTTTTGGAGGATGTTGTTACATGTAGCGACACATTCGTTACAAATGTGGGTCTTCTCCGAGCTAAAGATCTTCTTGACCTCAGACTGTTTGCGTCCGCAGAAAGAACAGGTTTTTTCGCTCATGACTTATCCTTTGAGAGTGAGGTAAGGATGGTGTCGGCCAGACCGAACTTCACCGCCGCTTCGGCTTCGAAGTAGTTGTCGCGGTCGCTCTCCTTCTCAATGGTCTTGACACTTTGCCCTGTCGCATCGGCAAGGATGGCGTAGAGCCGTTTTTTAAGATTCAGAATGTGCCGCGCCGCAATCTCGATGTCGCTCGCCTGTCCCGACGCACCGCCGAGCGGCTGATGGATCATCACTTCGGCGTTGGGCAAAATATAGCGATGCCCTCTCTCGCCGCAGGTAAAGAGCACCGCCGCCATCGACGCGACCATCCCCATGGCGTAGGTATGCACGGGTGCTTTGATGAGGTTCATGGTATCGAGGATTGCCAGCCCCGCCATCACCGATCCGCCCGGAGAGCTGATGTACATGTGAATCGGCTCTTCAGAATCGAGCGCTTCAAGATAGAGCAGTTGAGAGACGATGACCCCCATCATATGATCGTCAATCGCTTCGGTAATGACGATAACGCGGTCGCCTAAAAGCTTGGAAAAGAGGTCAAAATAGCGCTCGCCGCGCGGGGAGAGGTCTTTGACGGTCGGAATATAAGGCATCTAAACTCCTTTAGATAAAGGCTTCGATGAAGGCGCCAAGGCTCATCGGAACCACTTCGAGGTTGTGTTTGTCGATAAATTTTTTCTCTTTTTTGGTCAGCTCGGCGTCCGTTATGACGTAGCCGCCCTCCAGATCGAGCGTGAGCTCATTGGCCACCATACGGTCGGTGTCGCGGTCAAAGGAGGTGCCCAAGAAGAGGTATTTTTTGGCTTTTCGGTAGCTTTTGAGCGTCGGCGGTACGGCAAAGCCGCCCATCGCCTCGGTGAGCCAATCCACATAATCGGCATCAGAGATGATGAAATGCGGCTCAGGCAGGGGCGAACCCATCGGCTTAAAGATGATCGTTTTGGCCTCACCCAGCGCCTCCTCTTCGACCTGAAAATACTTCTTGTTTTCGACATCCCATTCAAAAATGTCGTAGCGCTCCACACTCCCCAGCAGCCGCGCCTTGCCCACGATCACACAGTGCGGCGCGAAGGCATAAAGCTCTTGAAGCTTCGTGTCGCGGTTGGTATCGACGATGTAGCGCGGGGTCATGTTGACGATGGCCTTGTGCAGCGGCGTCGGGTCGAAGGGTTTGGTGTAGATGTGGTTGATGAGCTGGCGGATATAGTCCACCCCTCGGCGCTGTTCCAGATGCATCGCGGCGCGCGAATACTCAAACATCAGCCGCTGGCTCATCGGCCGTCCGCCGTTCATCATCAGTATGAGCGAGTCGGAGTCATGGGGCATCGCCTCATTCTCCTTGGTCATAACGCCCTCAAAAATACCGAGACCAAAATAAGGTACCGTGCTTTGGTTGCGGATCTCCGCTTTGATTCTATCTATCATGCTTGCCATCCTTTGGACGGTTTATTGCATGATCTGTTCTAGCCTTACATGTAAGCCAGCTTAGTGACACCCTTTGCCGGTGTAGCAGGTCTGCGCCGCGTAGATTTTGCGCGTGAGGGTATCGAGGTTGAAGGATTCTAGCAGATTGCTGGGGATCTCTTCATAAAAGATCGCCCCGTCTTTGCTGATAACAAAGAGCGTTTTGGCGAGCTCATTAGCGCAGGGGCCGTCTTTGATGCGTACGCCGTACCAGTCGCCAAACTCCCCCTCGCCGTCAATCAGCACTTCAAAACCCTCAATATTCGGCAGTTCGTGCGACACATGGGCCACGATGAGCGCCGCTTCGAGCGGGTAATCGCCCCCTTTTGGCAGACTCTCGGCAATACGCTCTAACTCCTCCATAAAAGCCGCGTCCACAAACGCAGCGGTGATGAGTAGCTGGGTCTTACCGTTTTGTCCGCCCGCTTCACGCAGGACTCCGTTGCTGCAAAAAAGCCGCACTTTTTGCGAAGCGTAGCCGACATCCAGCGGCGGCTCCTCTAGGTGCATCACGGTGGTGTTTAGGACAATCTGCATTTTTACTCCTTTGGTATTTTCTAGCCGATGGCGACAATCATGTCGGGGCGCGCGGCGATTTTGGTGCCGATGAGAAAATGGCGGATCGCCTTGTCGATGGTGTTGCAAAACGGCGGAATACCAAAAAGTTTGATCCCCGCATGGCGCATCGCCCTTTTGGTGTTCTCACACGCGGTAGGGGCCAGCAGATAGCGACAGCCGCTGATCGCCTCAAGCAGTCCGTAATGCTCGATAAAATGGGCCGTATCCCCGCGCAGCTCCGCAGGACAGGAGGATTCATCCACCTTCAGGCTACAGCGCATCGCACCTGATGCTTCTTGCCACGGATTCTCACTGAGAAAAAGTCGGCTATAGATGATGCTGCCCTCGTGCTCATGCACCGCATAGATCCCAAACTGCGGCGCGGTACAGGGGTTGTGTAGATACAGGGCACAGCATGCATCAAGCGGCAGGGCAAATTTCATCACGGCTCTCCTTTTATTGTGTACACGGTTGCAAGAACCGTTCTTGTAAGAGCGTGTCACAGTACGCTTAGAACGCCGGATATGACAATTTTGTCGCCTTTAGTCTGCGCAACGCTCTAAACGCGCAGGAATGTGAAATGCAAAAGGCCGCTTAGACATGGTGTTTGCCGGATGAGGCAAGATCGAAAATCTTTACATGTAAGGAGTTCCTATGAGCTGTAGTTCAAGCAATCCTGCCGAAGCATTTTTGCCGGCTGACATTCAGGACAAAATCCACAACCATCCCTGTTATTCTGAGGGCGCACACCACCACTACGCCCGTATTCACGTGGCGGTCGCTCCGGCGTGCAACATCCAGTGTAACTACTGTAACCGTAAATATGACTGCTCCAACGAGAGCCGCCCGGGTGTGACTTCTGAGCGCTTAAGCCCCGAAGAATCAGCCAAAAAGGTGATGTTCGTCGGCGGCGAGGTGCAACGCCTGAGCGTTTTAGGCATCGCAGGCCCCGGCGACGCGCTGGCCAACCCCAAAAAAACCTTTGATACCTTCCGTCTGGTGCGCGAAAAAGCGCCGGATCTGAAGCTCTGCCTCTCCACCAACGGCCTAGAGCTACCCCAATACGTCGATGAGATGGTCAAGTACGACATCGACCACATCACCGTCACCATCAATAGTGTGGATACTACCGGCGAGATCGGCAGTAAAATCTATCCGTGGATCTTCTACAACAATAAGCGCATCTACGGCAAAGAGGCCGCACAGATTTTGCTGGAGCGCCAGCTTGAGGGGATGAAAAAGTGTGTCGAGAAGGGGATTTTGATCAAGGCCAACTCGGTACTGATCCCCGGCATCAATGACGAGCATCTGCCGTTGGTTGCCAAAAAACTCAAAGAGATCGGCGTCTTTTTGCACAACATCATGCCGATCATCTCCGAGCCGGAGTTCGGCACCAAATTTGCGCTTGACGGCATTCCATCAGCGACCGATCAGCAGCAGATGGCGGTTCAAGAGGCGTGCGGTATGGATATGAAGCTGATGCAACACTGCCGCCAGTGCCGCGCGGACGCGGTGGGACTCATCGGCGAAGACCGCGGTCAAGAGTTCACCAAATCGGTCTTTAGTGATCTGAGCTTTGATGAGCTACAGATCAAATACGACCTCGAAGGGCGCAAAGCGGCGCAGGCCAAAATCGAAGAGTTTCGCTTCTTCCTTGACCGTGCCAACGAGCGCGTACGCAAAGAGAAAGAGGAGCTTAGCTCCGATGGCAACACGATTCTTGTCGCCGTCACCACCGCAGGCGAAGGAATGATCAACCAGCACTTCGGCAGCGTCAAAGAGTTCTTGATCTACGAAGCGGGCGATAAAGGCATCCGCTTTATCCACCTGCATATAACGGCGCATCCGGCCACCAATCGCGCAGAACATCCGGCCACTTG
>DZBC01000217.1 GCA_022729835.1 Sulfuricurvum sp.
AAGTGGCCGGATGTTCTGCGCGATTGGTGGCCGGATGCGCCGTTATATGCAGTCATCCATAATAATCCCAACCGTCGCTTCATCACCCATAGAGCCATCGAGCTTGGCCCAGAAGACCGTACCATCACTCTTTCGCAAACGCAGCTCAACGCTCAGGCGCTTTTGGCTCTGAAGATAGTTGCGGCGAAAAAGATAGTAGGCATCTTGGTCATCTCTAAAAATATAATCACTCAGACTCCGACCAAGAAGCTCTTGAGGGGAGACGCCTAAAAGTCCTGCGGCATAGAGATTGGCCCGCGCAATAAGCCCATCGCCCTCAAGTGAAAGATACCCTACAGGTGCTTGATCGTAGAGCCCTCGGTAGCGCTGCATCTCGTTTTCAAGTTGTATCTGCATCTTGCGCATCGTGTCATTTTGCAGCTCAAGTTCGATCTGGTGGACGCGCAACTCGTGCATCAGCTTGGTGCGATCTGAGAGATTGAGCGATTCAAGGTCTACATGTAGCGTGCCCGTGCGCACTGCGGCTATCGCTTCGGCTAGGGTGCGCAGTGGTGTTTTTGGGGATGGTGCAGTGTTCATGCGTGCTCACTTTGATGGGTGTCGTTGAATGCCGCGAGGGCTTGGCGCGTATGGATGAGCTCGGTAATATCTACAAAAGTGATCACGGCGCCTTTGATGACATTGCCAAGCGTACGGTAGGGTTGAATGCTCAGCGTATACCAGCACTTATCGACGCTCTCGACTTCACAGCTAAAAGGAGTGAGCGTCTCAAGTACCCCTTTGGTCTCTTCGATCAGTTGTGTATAGGATTTTAGACGAGTGGTGAGGTGTTCAAGCGGGCGACCGATATCAGAGGGGATAAGGTTGATGATGCGCGTTGCCGTCGGGGTGTAGCGCATCACATTGAAGCGCAGATCGACAAAGATGGTGCCGATGCCTGAACCGGCGAGTAGATTGTTCATATCGTCATTGGCGGCAGAGAGCTCGGTGAGTTTGGCCTGCAGTTCTGCATTCACCGTGGAGAGCTCTTCATTGACCGATTGGAGCTCCTCTTTGGAAGTCTCAAGCTCTTCGTTGGTCGATTGCAGCTCTTCGTTCATTGACTGGATCTCCTCGATATAGGAGGTGAGATTTTGATTGGAGGCTTCAAGGCAAAGGGGGTCACTGTGCTATTTGTGCAATGCACCATCGGATTCGACATGATTTTGAGAGGGCGGCATGAGGGGCCAAAGATGAGATGTGCTCAGTGTCAATGGTGAAACCAGCGGTATTTGCAGTGGATAGATCGGGGTTTTTTTTCGGTAGATTTTTGCACTTTTATCAAGGGCGTCAAAGAGTTGATCGCGCACCCCAATTCCCTCGGAGCTGCCTAAAAAAAGGGTACCGTTTGCATTGAGGGCATAGTGAAAGAGGGATATAAGCCGCTTTTGAAGCGTCTCTTTGAGATAGATCATCACATTGCGGCAGACAATAAGGTCAAGTTTTGAAAAAGGTGGATCTTGAATGACATTTTGTACTGAAAAGACCAATTTATCACGAATACACTTGCGAACACGGTAGGTGTTCTCTTCCGCGTCGAATTGTAAATAGCGGTCCAGCAAGGCTAGAGGAATAGTTTTGTCGATGGTCTCATCATACACCCCTGCTCTTGCTTTGGCGATGGAGCGATCATCGATATCGGTGGCAAAGACTTGAAAGCTGTAGGGTTTCTCCAGAGTATCGGCATACTCTTGTAGCAGCATGGCAATCGAATAGGCCTCTTCTCCGCTGGAGCAGCCGGCTGACCAGACGCGAATCGTACTGCCTGGTTTTTTGTTTTGAAACAACTCAGGGATCACGATCGTTTTAAACCGATCAAAGAGTTCATCATCACGAAAAAAGCGTGTCACCCCAATAAGCAGGTCGTAAAAAAGCGCTTTAACCTCTTCTTGGTGCTCTTGAAGATAGATCAGATAGGCTTCGGGGGACTCTAAATGGTGTAATGCAGTGCGCCGTTCGATTCGCCTTGAAATACTGCTCGATTTGTATTGTGAAAAGTCATGGCGACTCTGTTGCATGAGCAGTATTAAAATACGTCCTTGTGTGGTGAACTTTGAGGTGCTTCGGCGGCGCATGAGCGTCATGAGCTCCACTGCCATCGCCTGAGGCTCAAGTACATGGTCATAAAATCCGTGCTCAATAATGCTCGATGGCATACCGTCATAAGCCGCAGATTCAAGTGTCTGCACCAAAATACTTCCGCCGACACCCTTGATGGCCTGCGCCCCAAGCGTGCCATCGCTTCCCGTACCCGAAAGTACGATACCGATAGCCTGTACGCCTTTCTCTTGGGCAAGCGAGGTGAAAAAGAGATCGATTGGAAGACGTTTACCATGCGGTTGCGCGGGCGGGCTTAGGCGCAGATGCGCTTTTTTGATCACCATATCGGTATTGGGTGCAATGACATAGACACAGTTGCGTTCAATACGCATGCCATCTTGTACCTCATAGACCGACATTGGGGTGAATGTACGAATAATCTCACTTAGCGCACTTTTGTGATCGGGCGCAAGGTGCTGGATCAGTACAAAACTCATTCCCATATCGCGTTTGTGCGGTATGCCTGAGAAAAAAGCTTCAAAAGCAGCCAAACCACCGGCTGAAGCACCGATGCCGATCACGGGGAAGCCCTCTTTGCATGTAATCGAATCGGGCATACAGCACCTTTAGGGTTGATTAATCATTTTAAATTATTTTTGTACTAGAGAGCTTACAGCGACGGAGCTTCAGAAGAGTTCCGGTTTGATGCTTAGGTGGGGCGAAAAGATTTGTCAGGCTTCGAATCGATTAAAAAAGTCTGTTTATAATCCGAGCCATGAAACTATTGACACTTACGGCTATTTTTACGGTTGCGTTGTGGGCGTGTACGGGCGACTGTTTGACCTGCCACCCCAATCTCATACCGACCATCCAGACCGATCCGAGCCACAAACCGATGCTTGGTTGTATCGAATGTCACAGTGCTGACCCTAATGCCATGGCCGAATGCGGTTCAGACTGCTTTGGTTGTCATAAGATCGAAAAGATCGAAGAGGTGGGCGTGGCGCAACACACAGTGATTCGAGAGTGCCGGGATTGTCACTTGCAGATGCAAGAAGCGGCATTTGCCCTCTCGCGCTCCGTAGGCCAGTCGGTGCAAAAGCCACTGCGTGAACTGCTGATTCCTTAAGCGTAGAGCAGTTTTCCCGCGTCGCCTAGTTCGAGGTCGCGTAGGATTTTGTCGAGGAGTTTTTGGCTTTCACTTAGAAGCTTTTCGGTCTGCTCGAAGGCTTTGAGGCTCTCATCAAACAGCCCTACCAGATCGTTTTTGGCCTGATTTTGGGCATTTGGCGATTTTGAGGAGAGTCCCTCGAACGCCCCTTCGACCATTTGGGCGATTTTGTTCATCGGCGTCGTTTGCGCTTCGGCGGAAACCTCTTCCATAAAACGGTCAATATAGGGTTGTGCGATCTCCATAAATGCGGCAATCTCTTTTTGATCTTGTTCGTCGATACCGTCGCTCTCGACGCTGAAGCGGTACGCTTCCATGGATGAAAAAGCGAAACTGGCCTGTGTGCCGTCTTGATCACGGCTTGCGGAGA
>DZBC01000024.1 GCA_022729835.1 Sulfuricurvum sp.
CTCGGGCTCGAGGTTGCGTTCTATGCGCTGCAGGGCACCGACGGGCATATCGTCGATGGTGCCACCCCTCAGCGTGGCGATATCGTGATTTTCCGCTATCCACAAAACCAGCAGCTCCACTACGTCAAACGCTGTGTAGGCACCCCTGGAGATGAGCTTTTTGTGCTCAATAAAGAGCTCTACCTACACCCCAAGGAGGGCAATGACTATGTCAAAGCCCATTATGAAGGCTTTGAAACTCTAGAATTTGCCGGACGCATGTGGGTTAAAAACCCCTATATGAAAGCGCATCCGGGCATCCACCATGATGAGAAGATCATCAACAACGGCCACTACCCCGCTCCACTGTTTAACATGGCGCCGATTC
This sequence comes from Sulfuricurvum sp., assembly GCA_022729835.1. Classification (GTDB taxonomy): domain Bacteria; phylum Campylobacterota; class Campylobacteria; order Campylobacterales; family Sulfurimonadaceae; genus JAFGUB01. The sequence continues at coordinate 368 of DZBC01000024.1, forward strand.
GTGTGCCCGAAGGGGAGTACTTTATGATGGGCGATAACCGCGACCACTCCAACGACAGCCGCTTTTGGGGCACCGTTCCTTATGGCCTTATCGAAGGAACTCCGTGGTTTATCTACTTTAGCATGGATGACAACTGGGAGATTCGCTGGGATCGCATGGGTAAAACCCCTGTTGATCTAGAGCAGCGCGAGCATCTCGATCTGGCCATCCAAGAGCGACTTGAACAAGATAAAAACGATCATGCCATCTATTGATCTTTTTGAGCTCTCCGCGTCCATTCTAGCACTACTGATTGCCATCATCGGACATGAAATCATGCACGGCTGGGTCGCTTACAAATACGGCGATGCGACGGCCAAAAACGCGGGACGACTCACCATCAACCCCATCAGCCATATCGATCCCATCGGCTCGATTTTAGTGCCTGCGCTGATGTATTTCATCCCCATGCTTTTAGGCGCGGGTGGCGGTATGCTTTTTGGCTGGGCCAAACCGGTGCCCATCAATACCCGCACCGTCATTGACCACGGCGGCTACAACGCCGCGATGCAGGTGAGTCTGGCGGGGATCGCCTACAACTTTGCACTCGCCGCCTTCGTGTCGGTTTTGCTGGTGGGGCTGGCGCAGCCGGTGGAGGGGGATGGTCTGGCGTATGGCTTTTTCTATCTGCTTTTGCTGAAATTACTGCTGATCAACGTCATTTTGGCCGTCTTTAATCTCTTACCGATTCCCCAGTTTGACGGTGCTCATTTTTTGATGTTTCTCTCACTTAAAATGCGCCTTAATGCTATTGCCGATTTTTTCTACAAAGCTGAACCTTACGGTATGATCATCGTCTTGGTTGTCTTGATGACGCCGCTTAGGGATTATATTTTAGTGGCCCCCATTCAGGCGGTTTTACGACTTTTACTCTCCTAGAAAGGAAAATGAATGAAATTTTATGTAGCAACCGACCATGCCGGCATTAATCTCAAAAACTTTACATGTACCCTGCTGAGCGCCAAAGGCCATGAAGTGATCGATTTGGGACCTTATGACCAAGAGCGGGTTGATTACCCCGATTTTGCCATCAAGGTGTGCCAAAGCGTGCTTGCCGAGCCACTCACCCAAGGGGTGCTGATCTGCGGTTCGGGTATTGGTATGAGTATGTCCGCCAACCGTCATCACGGCATCCGCGCCGCGCTTTGTCACGATGCCTACACCGCGCAGATGGCCAGAGCGCACAATGACGCCAATGTGCTGTGCTTTGGTGAACGTATCGTAGGCCTTGGCGTCGCCGAATCGATCATTGATGCGTGGCTTGCTTCAAACTTTGAAGGCGGGCGCCACTGCGGACGGGTCGCCAAAATCGAAGCGATCGAAGGATAAGCAGTGTTTTGGGAGTGGTCGTTACTTACCATCCTTGCGATCATCGCAATCTTTTTGTTTATTAAGATGTTCTATTTCAAATCCATCACCTCCAAAGAGCAGCGTAGCAATGAAATGATGAAGATGACCCTGCATGAAGCGGAGATACTGATCCGCAAATATCAGGTGCAGCTCCAGCGTGCGCTGGGTAATGTGGATATTTTGACTGACGAGCTTAACAAGCAACGCGAGGAGATCAAAATGCTCAAGCAGCGCAACTCCAAACACCGTATCGAAACCGATCGTCTCCAAACCAAAATCAAAGATCTCGAAGCGCGTATCGACGCACTTTTATAATAAGGATTAACCATGCATCTCTCAGTCCAAGACCGCCAGATTATCACCTCCGCCATTCGGGATGTTCCCGATTTTCCCAAGCCGGGTATCATATTTAAGGATATTACCACCCTTTTGCGTGACAAAGTCGCTTTTGCCACCCTTATGGATCACCTCACACACCGCTACAGCGGCTATGGACTTGATTATGTTGCGGGGATCGACGCACGTGGCTTTATCTTTGGTGCGGCGCTGGCACAAATGCTGGGTGTGGGCTTTGTGCCGGTGCGCAAAAAGGGCAAACTCCCCTACACTACGGTAAGCGAAAAGTACTCACTTGAGTATGGTTTTGATGAAGTGGAGATACACATCGACGCCTTTGAGGGGACGCCAAACGCCAGAGTGCTGCTGGTGGATGATCTGATTGCCACGGGCGGTACCGCTTACGCTGCGGCCAATTTGATTCAAAAAAGCGGCGGCGTCTGCGTCGAGGCTTGCTTTGTGTTAGGGCTTGATTTTCTTGACGGCCAGCGCAAACTTGCCGAACTTACCAGCGTCTACCGCGTTGTAGGAGTGGAGTAATGTACATCCCCAAACCCTCTCGCTTCGACCCCGACAGCAACGGCCATTACGGCATCTTCGGCGGTCGCTATGTGCCTGAAACCCTGATGCCCGTCTTGCTGGAGCTCGATGAAGCCTACAAACAGCTTCGCTTTGATGAGCAGTTTTGGAGTGAAGTAGACGGCTACCACCGTGACTACGTCGGTCGCCCCTCGCCGCTCTATTTTGCCGCGAACCTCTCGCACGAACTGGGCGCGCAAATCTACCTCAAGCGCGAAGATCTCAACCACACCGGCGCGCACAAGGTCAACAACGTCATCGCCCAAGGTCTGATGGCCAAACGTCTGGGCAAAAAAAAGGTGATCGCCGAGACAGGCGCGGGTCAGCACGGCGTCGCCACCGCGACGATCGCCGCGCTGATGGGACTAGAGTGTGAGATCTTCATGGGGGCCAAAGACGTCGCGCGCCAAGAGCTCAACGTCTTTCGCATGAAGCTGCTGGGTGCAAAAGTACACGCCGTACAAAGCGGAAGCAAAACCCTCAAAGACGCCATGAACGACGCCATTCGCCACTGGGTCACCCACGCGCGCGACACCTTCTACATCATCGGCACCGTCGCGGGGCCGCACCCCTATCCACTCATGGTGCGTGACTTTCAGGCCATCATCGGCTATGAAGCCAGAGCGCAAATTTTGGAGAAAACCGGACGTCTGCCTGACTATGTGCTGGCCTGCATCGGCGGCGGCAGCAACGCCATCGGCACCTTCCAGCACTTTTTGGAAGATGAGGGCGTTACATGTATCGGTATTGAAGCGGGTGGGCTCGGGGTCGAGACCGACAAGCACGGCGCATCCTTGCTCAAAGGCTCTCCGGGCGTACTGCACGGTCAGATGAGCTACCTACTCCAAGATGATGAGGGTCAGATTCTCGAAGCCCACTCCATTTCGGCGGGGCTGGATTATCCGGGCATCGGACCGGAGCACGCCTTTCACAAAGACAACGGCACGGTGCGCTATGGTAACATCACCGACGATGAGGCAATCGAGGCCTTTGTGTGGCTCTCCCGCACCGAGGGGATCATTCCTGCGTTTGAGACGGCGCACGCGGTGGCGTACCTCAAAAAATTAAGCGACATCAAGGGTAAAACCGTGATCGTCAACCTCTCTGGCCGAGGGGACAAAGATATGATTCAGGCCAAATCGATTTTACATTTTGACTAAAGAGTAGCGTTTATGAAACTGATTTTAGAAAACAACGTTTTTGCCAATATTTATGCCGATATCGCGGTGCGTTTCGTCGATAAGACGATGCTCGAAACCCAACTGGACCATGCACTGCTGGAACGTTTTGGGTTCAAGGGTGAGAGTGAGGAGTCGTGCCTGCTGCTGGAGCGCGGGGTGCTCTATTGTGGGGTTGAAGACTTTGGCAGCGACGCCCTGCGCCAAGCGGCAACCACGGCGATCCGTGCACTGTGGAAACTTAAAATCGAACGCATCAAGTTTGAGGGCTTCGGACTTGAGGGTATAGCGGCGCTGGTTGAAGGTGTAGTGCTTGGCGGCTACCGCTTTGAGCGCTACAAAAGCGAGAAGAGTGAATGTGCCATCCGCGAGGTGGTATTTGCAAGTGCGTCGCGCGATGGAGCGCTACAACCTTATGATGTGATGAAAGCCCGTTTTGAAGCGGCCCGTATCGTCGCTGAGGCCACCAACTACACCCGCGATCTGGTGAATGCTACGCCTGAGGAGGTCTACCCAGAAGCACTTGCGCAGGCCGCGCGTGCTCTATCTGAGCGCAATGACCTTACGTGTAGGGTCCTAGATGAAGCCGCGCTTGAGTCGGAGAAGATGATGGCGATACTCGCCGTAGGGCGTGCTTCGCGCCATCAACCGCGTCTTATCCACGTTGCCTACGTACCCAAAAACCCCAAAAAGGTGATCACGTTGGTGGGTAAAGGACTCACCTACGACAGCGGCGGTTTGAGCCTCAAACCTGCTGCAAACATGGTGACCATGAAGATGGACAAAGCCGGAGCCTGCGCGGTACTGGGGATTCTTAAAGCGGTGAGCGAGCTTGGGCTTGAGATCGAAGTACACGGCTTTATCGGGGCGGCTGAAAATATGGTGGGTTCCAACAGCTACAAACCCGACGACGTACTCCGCGCCCGCAGTGGTAAGACCATCGAGGTGCGCAACACCGACGCTGAAGGGCGTCTGGTGCTCGCCGACGTGCTTGATTATGCCCAAAGCCTTATCAGCGCTGATTACCTCTTTGACTACGCCACGCTTACGGGTGCTTGTGTCGTCGCCCTTGGGCCTTACACCTCCGGCGTGATGGGGCATAGCGAGCGCCTCAAGGCCTCAGCGCTTCAGGCAGCGGAGCAAAGCGGCGAACTGGCCGGGGTACTGCCCTTTAACCGCCACCTCAAAAAGCTCATCAAAAGCGAAATTGCCGATGTCTGCAACGTCAGCTCTAAACCCTACGGCGGGGCTATCACAGCGGGACTTTTCCTCGATCACTTCATCCGCGAAGAGATGAAAGAGAAGTGGCTGCACTTCGATATCGCCGGGTCCGCCTACACTGAGGGCGCGTGGGATTGCAACAGCTACGGCGCTACGGGCGCGGGGGTACGTTTAAGTCTGGCACTGATTCAAGCGCTTTAAGCTTTACATGTAACGTGTTTTAAGCCCCAGATGTGCCGTCTTTGAACGTAAATCACGCATAAAGGCTTTGCCGGGGTCGCGCTTGTAGGTGATATAGTTTTTATCTTTTTCGAGCCATAGCGGTGTGTCGCGCCACTGCAGGTACTCGTAATGCCCGATCAGATACTCGATCCCCTCATAGCGCTGTTTCAAGTAAGCTACCAGACGCGCATTGGCCTCAAGCTGCTCCAAAGTGAGGTCTTCCTCTTCATTCTCTTTGCCGCCGACATTTTCAATCCCGATGGCATGGAAATTCAGACCGATCACATGCCGCGCCATTGTCCGCTCATCCATCAGCCGATAGATCGTTCCGTCACGATCAACCAGAAAATGGGCGGAAACATTCACCGCTCCCGATGCGGCGATATCGCTACGCTCCGGGCGCAGACGCTCCGGCTTGAGCTGAGCATAAGCTCCTTCAAGCGTTTGTGACCCCGTCCAGTGGATCACAATCATGCGGGGTTCAATCTTGATATCGTTTACATGTAAGCCGTAATGCTGCTTGATATAGTGCTTGGTAAGCTCAATCCGTTCCGACCCAAACTCAAGCGGCAAGGAGCGGATTGTGCGGCGTAGATGTAGTGCGTCGATCCTGCGGTTGGCCTCTTCGAGGCGCCCCCGTGTGATGCGCCCTTGTGCCACCAGCGATGCGATGCTCCGAATCAGCGTTGTTGTTTCGACGCTTGAGAGCTGATTGCCAAACAGCAACATATCCACCCCTGAATTGATCGCACGCTCCAATGTCTGCTCAAGACTATAATGCGCACTGATCGCCTTCATTTGCAGATCGTCGCTTATCAGCACTCCGGTAAATCCCAGCTCTTGACGCAGCAAAATGGTGTTGATGCGATACGACAGGGTCGCGGGAAGATCGGGATCGAGCGTACGATTAAATACATGCGCACTCATGATCATGTCAGCTTGATCCATTTCGATCATGCGGCGGTAGGGCTCAAGCTCCCTGCTCTGCCAGGTTTGGGTAACATCTACAAAGCCCTCGTGCGAATCGGTGCGCGAAGAGCCATGCCCCGGAAAGTGCTTGAGTATCCCCGTAATACCCTGAGCGTTCATCGCCTCTACAAAAAGCGAAGCGTAGCCAACAACCGCCATAGGATCGGAGCTGTATGATCGGCCTAACTTGGCGATCACCGGATTGTCTGGATTGCTTGCCAGATCGACTACGGGAGCTGCGTTGAGGTTGATGCCCGCCTCATGGAGCGTGGATGAAAGGGCGTCATAGTGGCGGCGCACCTCAGATAATGGAAGTACGGCGATCTCGGCAGCGGAGGGCGTATGCGCAAATCCGTCGCGCACTTTAAGGCGCTCAACCTTACCACCCTCTTGATCGATCATGATCAGCAACCTACCGTTTGAAGCCTCACGCAAGGTAGTACAAAGCCCCTTGAGCTGTTTTGGATCATGTACATTCTTGACCCGTTCCCGCTCTTGGTAGTCGCGGTCAAAAAGGATCACACCACCCAGATCATACTGCGTAATCTGCTGTAAGATCGTAGCGTTACGCTCCAGTGTCGCCGCGTCAAACCCGACCACAAGCATCCGCCCGATCAGACGCTCCAGCGCCATATCAGCCCATACTGCCGTAACACACCACAGCATCAAAGCGGAAAAAATTCTCATAAAACACTTCCGCGCATGCCATGATGGTGCGCAATCAGTCGTTCAAAGGCGATAGCATCGAGCGGACGGCTACAAAAATAGCCTTGATAATATTCGCAAGAGCGCTGACGCAGGAAATCGAGCTGATCTTGTTGCTCGACCCCCTCAGCTACGACCTCCAGACCGAAGTTTTTGGCAATCGTGATAATGGTGCTTACCAGCTCCCGATCATCTTCGTCGATCAGCAGATCCTGAGTAAAGGAGCGGTCGATTTTTAGCGTCGTAAAGGGCAGTTTTTTGAGATAAGAGAGCGAAGAGTAGCCTGTCCCAAAATCATCAATCGAGAGTCCGATCCCGTGCTTACGCAATTCGTGCATTTTGGCCACCACCTCATCAAAATCGCTGATAACGACCGATTCGGTGAGTTCCAGCTCCAAAGCGCCGCTGGGTAGGTCGTAGCGCTCCAGCAATAAAAAGATTTCGGAAACAAAATCGGGGCTATTGAACTGCTTGCTGCTAACGTTGACGGCGATCCACTGCAGCGGCATCGTTTCACGCCATGCCACAAATTGCCGTAAGGCCTCTTCAAGCACCCAGCGTCCTATCTCCAAAATCAGTCCGCTCTCTTCTGCCACGCTGATCATCTCTATGGGAGATATCTCTCCTAGTTCCTCATTGTGCCAACGCAAAAGTGCCTCAGCCGCAATGATCCTTCCCTCTTTGATGGCGATGATTGGCTGGTAATAAAGACGAAGTTTACCCTTTTTGAGGGCTTGGCGTAGCGCAGTCTCGATGAGCATCAGCCGTTTGATTCGATAATCCATCTGCTCTTGATAGAATCGGCTCATCCCCTTGCCATCGCGTTTGGCTTGATACATCGCTGTATCGGCATGCTTGAGCAGATCATCAACCCGCTCTTCTTGCTCATGCATCAGCACCATGCCAATACTGGTCGATACACTCAGATAGCGTCCTTCGATCTCCACGGTTTCGCTTAATGTAGTGTGGATTCTTTGCGCCGCATGTTCCATCCGCTCTAAAGCTTCATGTCGATTTTTACCCAAATGACACAGGAGTATGACAAACTCATCTCCCCCGATGCGTGCGAGCATATCCTCATCGCCTAGGGTGTATTTGAGGCGTTGCGACACCTCGCACAAAAGGACGTCACCGATGGTGTGGCCCAAAGAGTCATTGATTGTCTTAAAGTTATCCAGATCCAAAAAAAGCACACCAAAAAGCATACGTTCTCTAAAAAAGCGCACCATCTCCCGATTGATGCGCTCGATCAGCATCGTCCGGTTTGGGGTATCGGTGAGCATATCGTGGTGTGCCTGATATTCGATCTGTCGAATGAACTCAAAGCGTTCAGTCACATCACTCGCAATGCCGATACCGCCGATCACCCGTTTGTCAAGATCGAGCAGCGGTGCCGTGCGCAAATGCAAAAAGAGTTGACGCTTAAGATACTGGGTCTGATACTCCCCCTCATACAGCCCATCTTCTCCTTTTATCGCCTTGGCAATCGCGGGGACTACACGTTGATCGGGAAGCATTGCAAGCGACAAGCCAGTCAAAAAATCGACCGGAGCGCCTAGAATAGTGCAAAACTCAGCGTTAAACTCGATAATACGCAAAGAGGTGTCATAAAAAAAGATACCCACCGGAGCCTGCGAAACGATCGTCGAAGAGCGCTCTTTTGAGAGGTATAACTGTGTGCGCTCGTGCTCATACAAACGACGCGTCTCGACCAAATCGACAAAACTGCCATAAAAACGGCGTGCGATCACCAGCAGCATTAAGATAAAAAGCGCTATAAAAAAGGAGAAGATTAGATAGTAGCCCTCCCTATGTAGCAACAACTGCAGCAAGAGCGGTGTTAAAGTCAAAATAACAAAAATGCGCACCGCTACCAAATGGGCAGCAAGACTGCTGATCGATCCTGCACTCATCTCCGAAAGCACGACGATCAACACAGCCTGATGCAACGGCTGATCCGTATCAAAAAGAAAGAATCCGGCAGCACCCCATGTTAAACCGGACAAAATTACGCCAAAGAGGAAGAGCCGCTCCCACGTCTGCATTGTACGACTGCTTTGGTGACGCCTGTAGCCATGATAGAGCCAAAAGCGCCAAAGCGATACCAAAAGCAATACTGTCATCCATATCAAAAGCATGAAGCGTTGCGGTATATCCCATAACAACATACACAGCAGCGCCCCGTTGAGCACGATCGCCAACAGAGAGATATTTAAATGTCTAAACGAGAGCGCCAGCGCTTCCCTGCGGCCTTCTTCGGAGAGCTTCATGCATCCGTCCCTGTTAAAAATTTTATCATTGTAGCGCAAGCAGACGATGAAGCCAAAAACGCACCGCTACGATTAACCCACCAAAGCACTGACATAGCCAACCACCCGCTTTTCATCATGCGATACCGCCGCACTGGTGCGGTAATCGAGGATACGGCTGCGCATCTTCAGGCTCCGCGCCGCTTCGAGCATCGCGCTCATCCCCGCAAGACCGCACGCCTCGCAGCCGCGTTCAAAACGCTCCGGCTCCATCTTCTCTAGCGCCTCTAAGCAGTATCCATCGAGACGATTGGCCTCATCAAGCGCATAGAAGTGGCTCAAATCGGTACTGATCACCAACAAGCTTGAATGTTCTTGCAGGATCGGCAACATCAGCTTTGAAAGCTCTGAGGCTTCGATCATCCCATAAACAATTTCGATTACATGTACGCCTGGCAAATACGCCGCGATTAGCGGCATCTGCACTTCGGTAGAGTGCTCATGATGGGCCTGAGGCGCAAAAATCAACCAAGGAAATCGATGTAGTAGCGCCTGTGCGTACGTCAGATCGATCATCAGATCCCCACATGGCGTCTCATAGCGGTCATACAGCGCGACCGAAGCACCCTCAAAAGCGACACGATGGCTCGGCCCGACGACGACCACCCGCTCGATACCCGTACGCACTCCCAAGTGACGATAGGCCAAAGCAGCCGTGTAACCGCTGTACATGTAACCCGCGTGTGGTACGACCAGCGCCGAAGGTGTGAAGGGCGGTGGCGATATACTCGGCATTTGCGCCTCAAACCCTTCGATCAGATTTCGTAGCGATGCGCATGTATCTGGATAAAAAGTACCGCGTACGGCAGCCAATCGCTTAGACATCAAACACCCCTTCTAATGTAGTGCCGCACTGCGGACACGCACCGTGCAGCAACACAGAGTGCAACATCCGTATCCCGCTCCGCTCGATGAGTGCCGCGCCGCAGTGACGGCACATTGTCACTTGCGCTTGGGAAGTATTGCCCGCATAAACATAGCGCAATCCTACCGCCTGCGCGATCCTCACGGCACGCTCTAGCGTCTGAGTAGGCGTTGCGCCGACATCGGTGAGCTTGTAGTCGGGGTGAAAAGCGCTGACATGCCACGGTGTTTCAAGACCCAGCTCTTGCGCGATAAAGCGGGCGATGGCGGTGAGCTCTTCATCAGAATCATTGATCGTCGGAATGATCAACGTCGTCACTTCCACCCAAATACCCCCGCGCTTGAAGGTTATGAGCGTCTTTTTGACCTCTTCAAGGCCACCGAGCAGCTCTTTTTTGTAGTAGCGCGGATCAAAAGATTTAAGATCCACATTGGCCGCGTCAAAAAGGCCGCACATATCCGCCGCTACCGCATCGGACTCAAAACCGTTGGTGATAAACACATTGCGCAGCCCCTTTGCTTTGGCACGCACAGCGATATCGCGGGCGTAGGGGTAGAAAACCGTCGGCTCATTGTAGGTGTAGGCGATACCCGCACATCCCTGTTCCAGCGCCATAGAGACGATCTGCTCCGGAGCAAAAAATCGGCCATCATCGATACGATGCGTCTGCGATATGCGCCAGTTCTGGCAAAAGGGGCAGTGAAAATTACAGCCGACCGTTCCGAGCGAAAGTACCTTGCTACCGGGCAGAACATGATAGAGCGGCTTTTTCTCCATCGGGTCTACATGTAAGGCTACCGGATGACCGTACACCAGATTTTCAATCCGATCTCCCACCCTGCGGTTGACGCCGCACAAGCCGCTTTGATCCTCTTTGAGGCTGCAATAGTGGGCGCAAAGCTGGCATACCAGCCGCTCGCCTTTGGAAATATAATATTCCATCATATGATCTTTTGCGCCTGATAGAGGCTGATACGGGGATGCTGCGACAAACACGCTCCCGGAAGATGCGCTTTTTGGCACAGATGCGCAAAAAAGAGCTCAAAAGTACTCAACTCCTCCCACACCGAAGGTAAAAAAGTCGCCCTACGCCCTCCTAACTCAAGAATCACACCGTCGATGCCAGGGCGGATTTTGCCGCGCAGGTCGGCTTCATCGCGGTAGGTGATCTCACAAGGGAGGCTCAAAAGCGAGAGTTCGATCGTGACACGTGCGAACTCCTCTGCGCTCAGCGGCGAAAAGCGCGGATCGTCAAAGGCCGCAGCGCGGGCATTGGCGATCAAATCTTCAAGCATTCTACGATGGGGCTGCAACGAGCCGATACAGCCGCGCAACCGCCCATCCAGCCTCAAGGTCACAAAGAGGGCACGATGCTCTAGTAACTGCGGATAGCGGCGATAATACATCTGCGTATCGATGGGTGAACCCCCGAAGGCTTCCTCAATGGCTGCTTTGGCCAATTCTAGTAGTATTCGCTCCATAATTTGCTCCCTATCGTTGAGACGGTTTCTTAATTTTAACACAGGCGTAGTACTATAACGAAACATTATCACAAAGACACACTATGACCCATCTGCACCAACTTATCTATGCTCTCTCTGATGCGCTTGATCTCGTCGGTGTAGACGATATCAACCACGGTAAAAGGGTTGCCTATATGGCCTTGGAGTGTGCCAAAGTCTTGCACCTGAGGCACAAAGACGAGGAGCGGCTCTTTCACGCTGCTTTACTTCACGATTGCGGCGTCTCCTCATCACGTATTCACGACAAGCTGGTGTATACCTTTGACTGGGAAGGAGCTGAAGATCACTGCATACGTGGCTATCAACTGCTCTCCATTTCACCGGCGCTGCGTCATCTCAATACCATCATACTTTATCATCACACCCACTACGAGACTCTGGTGACACTCAACATCCATCAAGAGACTGCCATGCTCTCCAACCTCATATTTTTGGTCGATCGTGTTGATGCACTGTGCGCCCAAAAGATGCTTGAACATCCGGGAGTCTCCATCCTCACGCTGGCCCACGAGATCCGCAGTGAGATCAAGGCGCTTTCGGGAACTTTTTTTGATCCCCGACTCGCCGAAGCTTTTTTAGAGTGCTCCAAGCGCGAGATTTTCTGGTTCAATCTTTCGCCTGGGGAGCTACATCGGGCACTCGAGCACTACATGCAAACACTCGACAACCAGAGCGTAGATTTGAGTGAGTTGCGTCAGATAGCCGAGATTTTCGCGCTCTTTGTTGATGCCAAAAGTCCCTACACAGCCGATCATTCCCTCGATGTTGCGGCTTTGGCACGTTTTGTAGCCCAGAAAATGAATCTCTCAGCGGAGATCTGCACAAAAATCGAAATAGCCGGTCTTCTGCACGATCTTGGTAAGTTGCGCATCCCCGATGAGCTGCTGAACAAAGCCGGTCCGCTGGATGATCAAGAGTTTGATACCGTCAAGATTCACGCCTTCGAAACCGGTCAAATCCTCTCACAAATTCGGGGACTTGAAGAGATCGCGCAGTGGGCCGCTCAGCATCATGAAAAGCTAAACGGCACCGGATACCCCTCCCGCAGCATATCCGAAGAGCTCCCCTTGCCCTCGCGTATTATTGCGGTAGCTGACATCTTTCAGGCACTTGCCCAGAAGCGTCCCTATAGAAAAAATCTCCGACCTCTACAGATAATGGATATTTTGAAGCGTCATCAAGAGGCCGGATGGATTGACACAAAAGTCCTTCAAACGGTCGAAGAGAACCTTCAAGCTTGCTGGGAGATCTCCATACGCCACTCCAGTGGAGTTCGAGGATAGTAATGCGTTTTTGGCTGTTTTTCGTACTTACATGTAAGCTTCTACTCGCCGAGTGGGTTTTGGCGCCGCACTACGCGTTTACCCAAGAGAGCATCCGAAGCCGCGATCTTTTTGAGGCATTCGATGCTGATTTTGCGGTGCTGGACATTCCCCCGCAGCGCCTTAGCCACCGCGTCACATCCCGTGATATCATCGAGCGCTTCAAGGCCCACGGTTACACCATCCGCGCCGCACACTCCATCACCACCTTTGAGCGACATTTTGATTTTGACATGACACCGCTGACACAGCAACTGCGCACCTACTACCTCAAGTACTATCCCGCTTTGCAGATCAAAGCTTTACATGTAAGGCCCCGAAGCTACATGAAAGCCCTTCCACAGGCCTATGAGATCGAGATTCCGCCAAAAACCTATCGACAAGCCAAGGGCACCTTTTATCTGCAAACACAAGACAATAAGCGCTACTTCTTCAACTTTGACCTTGAAGCCACGCTACCAATGCTCAGCGCCGAGCAGACCATAGCACGCTATGAAGAGCTCACAGCCTTCAACACCCGCATACAGATGCGCCCTTTTGAGGGTTTTATCTCACCGCCCGAGTCGTCGCAGACGGAAGAGATGCGTGCCAAAATTCGTCTGATCAAAGGCCGTATCATCACCAAGCGCGACATAGAGAGCGTGCCGCTGGTTAAGCGCGGCATGTCGGTCAACGCGCATGTTCACGCCGAGGGGATGACACTTGAGCTTGCCGTCACGGCGGAAGATGAGGGGCGCTTGTATGATATGATTACGGTCAAAAAATCAAACGGGGAGGCGCTACGCGCCAGAGTTACCGGCCCCGCAAGTGTGGAGATTGAGTGAAAATCATCGTGGCCATCAGCGGTTCTAGCGGCGCTTCGCTGGGGCTCAAACTCCTAGAACTGCTACCCCAGCAACACGAAAAACACCTGATCGTCTCTGAGCACGCCCAAATCGTTCTCGACAAAGAACCCCAAGCGATCATCCACCAAAACCACGAAATCTGGGCCGGCGTAGCCTCGGGCTCCTTTGGCGCTGACGCCATGCTCATCACCCCTTGCAGCATGAACACCCTAGCCAAGATCGCCTGCGGCATTGCCGATAACCTCATCACCCGCGCCGCGAGCGTAATGATCAAAGAGCGCCGCACATTGTTGCTCGCGCCGCGCGAAATGCCCTTTTCACCCATCGCGCTGGAAAACATGCTCAAGCTCTCCCGTCTTGGCGTCATCATCGCGCCGCCGGTGCTGGCGTACTACGCCAACCAACAGAGTCTTGAAGAGATGGAGCATTTTATGATCGGCAAATGGTTCGATCTCATCGGTATCGAGAATCAACTCTATACGCGCTGGAGCGACCGTGAAGCATAAAATCGCCCTCTATCCCGGCACCTTCGATCCCATCACCAACGGCCACTTCGATATCGCCAAGCGCGCCTTGGGGCTTTTTGACGAGGTGGTGATCGCTGTTGCAGACAACCGCGACAAAAAGCCGCTCTACACACTCGAACAACGGGTGCAGATGAGCCAACTGGCCACACAGGAACTTGAACGTATACGGGTGATCGGCTTTGACAACCTCACCGTCGATCTGGCCAAAAGTCTGGGTACCGATATTATCATCCGAGGCCTTCGCGCCGTGAGCGATTTTGAGTACGAACTCCAGCTTGGCTATCTCAACAA